>JBBQIG010000309.1:0-6454 GCA_038324715.1 Anaerolineae bacterium
TGCGTGTCCACGATTGCCCTCATTGCGGCCTGAAACTGAACCGCGACCATAACGCTGCTTTGAACATTCTTGCTAGAGGACTATCTAGCATGGGTACTCAATCCCTAGAAGCCCAACGCCTTTAGGCTTGGGAGTAGTCACGTTAAACTGAGCTTGTTTTTTTTGCCAAAAAGGATTCCTCCCTAAATGAGTGTATTCGTTTTGACCTGTTTGGCGTCTATACTTTATAGAGAAGCTTATTTTTTAGCTTAATTTATTACTTTATCTTTTAGAGTATTTTGTAGAGTCACTTATCTCACTTATCTATAGACAAGATGAGCACAGTTTCTATCATCCCATTATCTCATACCAGCATTGATCCTTGGTGACATTCATTGCAAGAGTCATCGATGGAGAGGACGAATGCCCATGACAGACCAACGTTCAAATGAAAATTGGCGGCTAGAAGAGGGAGGGCCGGAGGACGATAAGTGGCTGCTTGAAGAGTCGGAGCAACAACTCTCCGATCAATGGTCATTGCAGGAAACTCCTCCTATCGAACCGATTAACAGTTGGCAACCTGTGGAATATGTCAAAGCACCGCGACCAGCAGGTGCCTGGATATTACCCACAATTATCACGGTCGCGCTGTTGGTCACATTGGGGTATGCTGGCTATCGAGTGCTGCCTGCACTTCTGGGTACGGAATCCGACCCCGAGCCTACTGTGGAATTGGCAGTGGTGGCAACGGATGTAACCCCTGATCCAGCGGTTGTACCAGCAGAAGAAACGCCCGCCGAAGCAGTCACACCTGCAGAGGCAGTAGTACCTGAACAGGCGGCAGAGCCAACACCCACTCTGCCCCCCCCTACACCCACTGTTCCCAGCAACCTGATAAACCAGGATTTTGCGACGGTTGACAGTGCGTTTGGTGTCAATGCGCGTTTTGCGCCCAATACGGATGCAGCCATTATACGAATTCTTGAAAGCGGCGAGACGGTCTATGTTTTTGAACAACAAGGGGAATGGCTTGAACTCTTTGTGGCAGACACGCCCTTAACCGAAGGGCAGGCATTCTCGGGTACAGTCGGTTATGCCGCAGCCGAGTTCTTTACAATCGAGTCGCAACAGATTACAGAGCAGTTGAACAATGAAATATTGGCGTACACGGGCAGGTTGCCAGATCCTACACCGGAGCCTACGGTCGCCGCAGTTTCCCCGCCGGAAGACAGTGCGCCCGTGACCGATACCGTTACAACGCCTGTTACCGACACAGATACGGCGGCTCCGAGTGCACCGATCTTGACGGTGACGATCAATGCCATCAATGGCGTTAATGTGCGCCAAGCGCCCGTAACCGAGGAAGGCAATATTATCCGGTTATTGGAAAATGGCACAGTGCTACCCGCATCGGGTCGCACGGCAGATAATGAGTGGATTCAAGTGATCTTGCCCGACACGTTGGTCGGTTGGATTGCCACAGAGTTCTTGGTTCCTAGCGCCGACATTACCACATTGCCCGTGATCGGTGCAGACGCTACGCCACCACCCGCAGGAGCGCCGATAGCTGATACAGGGGTGCTTACCTCTGGTGTTGAGCCACCAGCACCCTATACCAGTGTCATTCCTGGTGACAACGCCCCCGCCATCATTATCACCGTCATTGGTGGGGTCAATGCACGAGCAGCACCCGCACTCGATGCAGATGTGGTCGCAGTTGTGCCACAAGGCGCAGTGCTACCTGCAACTGGACGATCAGCAGATACCCAATGGGTACAGGTGCAATTGCCCACAGGCGCAGAGGCATGGATCTTCCGCGACACGGTCACGGCGACACCTTCTGTGGGTGCGTTGCCCGCAGTCGATGCAGCTTTGCCCACACCCAACACAGAGGCTCCCACCGAGACGTTAATCTTAATCCCAACGCCGACACCTGCACCCGCAGAGGCGGCTCCAACAGTAGAGCCAACGGCTACGACTGCACCAGAGACTGAGCCAGAAGCTACTACTGTCACGGCTGAAGTAATTCCGTTCTTACTACAGCTCTACAGCGCACCGGATAACACATCAGAGTCCGTGGCACGCGCACAGCGCGGCACCGACTTTGTAGTCATTGGCAAAAATGCCGATGGCAGTTGGCTTCAAGTCACCACAGCCGAGGGTTTAACCGGCTGGGTGGTGGGTGGCAACGTGCAGGTCACTGGCGATGTGGATGACGTGCCAGTGGTCACAACACCGTAGGATTAGTAGAATCTAGCTCTTCGCTTGTGTGGCTTTATGATTCCACACAAGCGAAGCAACAAGGCCCTTGCTCGGCAAAAAGTACGCATGGCACGCCGTGTGGCCTTCTTGCCAAGCACGGGTCTTATTTTTTAAGAACTCTGTTTATTGAGAAGGGTCTTCTTGGAGAGGAAAGGCAATCGTATGACTGACCGGCAGATGAATCTATTTGTCTGGGCGGTGGCGTTGGTCATTGGAGGTGTTTTGCTGCTGCTCTTCAACTTTGATGTGCTGGCGCGCTATGAACCAACCGCACAATATCTGTTGGCGGTGTTGCTAGGGGCAGGTGGTTTGGCAGCGTTGATCTCCTATTTTTGGCAGCGCGACCAATGGTGGCGATTGATGCCAGGCTGGACGCTTTTGGCACTGGCGGCGATGGTGATGTTGAGTGTCAACGAGGCAGTTGCACGCCCCTATATTGCAGCAATTCTATTTGTGGGGCTGACGCTGGCTTTCACCCATCTCTATTTGGTCAACCGCAGCGAGCATTGGTGGGCGATTATTCCAGGTGGCTTTATGTTGGTGTTGGCAGGGGTCATTAGCCTGAGCGTCAGCATTACGCGGATCGAGACGCTTGGAGCCGTGCTCTTTGTGGGCATGGGGCTGGTCTTTGGGCTGGTCTATCTGCTGGCGGGAAAACGACACCATTGGTGGGCGTTGATTCCAGGAGGCGTGCTGGTCTTTCTTGGGCTGCTCACCTTTGCGGTTGAGAACACTGTGCAAAACGCATTATTACAGTGGTGGCCCACCCTCTTGATCATCGTAGGTGCAGTGATAGCCTTTATCGCCGCCTCCCAGCGTTCCCCTGCCCCCAAGGTAACTGTAAATGTTGCGCCGCAATCCCGTTATCGCACGTCAGCCAGTGATAAATCAGCCGACAAGCCCCCTGCAGGGCTAGGCGAATATAGCCAGCCAGCACCAGGGGCTAGCGTCGAAGAACTACCTGACCCTGATCATCGTTAGGATATGTTGGCGGCTAAATTTTGGAGAAAACCTTCCTCGGAGCTTGGAGCTCCAAGGAAGGTAAAAGTGAAAAGGTAAAACCGAAACAACAATCCTTAGCTACAATCCCGCACCACAATCCCATCCCCATCCATGCTGTCGATCACTGCCAGAGAAATAATTGGCACATCAAGCGGCGTGAGCAATGCACGACCTCCCTCAAAACTCTTTTCCACCAAACAACCGATCCCACAGAGCGTCGCCTTGCATTGACCAATCAATTCGGCAAGTGCTGCGATGGTCTTGCCCGATGCCAAAAAGTCATCAATCAAGAGCACGCGATCATCAGGTTTGAGATATTCCGGCGAAACAATTAGCTCGACCATGCCCCCTTTGGTGTGACTAGGCGCTTCAGACTTATAGAAGCCGGATGCCATTGTCACGGGGCGACTTTTGCGCGCATAGATGATCGGCACGCCCAGCACAATCCCTGTGGTGAGCGCAGGCGCAATGCCACTGACTTCGGCAGTAATAATCTTGGTGACTCCTGTAACACCAGCCTCTCCAAAACGACGGGCAAACTCGCGCCCCATCTCTAGCGTCAATTCAGGGTCGAGTTGATGATTAATGAAACCGTCAACCTTTAAGATTCCTCGCCCCAGGTTGCGCCCTTCGAGTCGTATGCGTTCGATCAACGCTTGCATAAACTCCCCTTATCCAGCTAGATGAAAATAGTTACGGATAATGAGCCGGGAGCTAAGTTCCTAGCTCATTGGACATGTGACAAAAGTCTACACCAGCGTCAATGCCTCAATCTGCGCCACCGCTGCGGGCACACCGCCAAGGCTGTCAAACTCTGCCTGAAGCGCAATGGCTTGTGTGCGTAGGGGCGAAAGGTCGGGCAATGTTTGTGCCAGCGCCTCTACCAGTTTTGGAATGGTCACTTGTTTGGCGGGAAGATAGTGACCCACGCCACTGCGCAGAATGCCATGTGCCTGGCGCATTTGGTCGGCAGCATGGGGCACGACAATCTGCGGCACGGCATGAATCACCAGCGCATGAGTAGTGCCCGCGCCCCCGTGGTGGATAGCCGCAGTGACATGGGGTAAAACAGCCCCAAAATTCAGATGAGAACGCAGGTGTGCGCTCTGTGGCAAACGGGGTTTCATCCCCTGCACCCAGTTGGTTTCCAGTGGTGCGCCCAATGCCAATAGCGGCAAACAGCCCAACTGGTCAGCCGCGTGCGCCGCAGCCAGAAAGAAGTTGGGGTCAACATTAAAGCTCGTCCCCAGCGTAATCAGTATCCACGGTGCATCTTCGGGTGAGGGCAGAGTAGGATCTACATTGGCTGCCACCTCCTGATGTGGAGGACGCAGCCCGCCTACATGTACGGTCTGCTCTGCCACAGCCATGCCCGCAAACCAACTTGGACTCCAATAGGTGATATGCCGCAGAAGTGAAGAGAGCGCCGGGGGGCCGCTGGTCGTCCAATTGAGACCCCTAAGCCCAAAGCGTGCCAATAGCAGATCCAACCGCTTGCGCGCCACCACAGCCATCTCGTCGGCTCCGTTCATGGCTTGTGGCACAGGCGCAGGCCATCCCATCACCACCAGAGGCACTTGCAATTGCTCGGCAACCAAACCCGCTGCCGCTACAAACATCTCAGTGAGAATCAGGTCGGGCTGAAACTCGCGTGCCAGCGCACCCACTTCCTCGGTGGCAGCAGTGACTCGATCTACTTCGAGCCATTGATCCAAGGCACGTAACTGCTTTTGTTGGAGAAGACTTTGTGGATCAGGGGCAGCATCTGGGGACAACGGCGGCGGCAGAGGAGGAGGAGGCCAACGCCACCCCGTTTCGTTCAGGCTATGAAAGTCTACCTGTGCGCGCACAACCTGCTCGGCAACCGCGCTCCCGCTTGCCCACAGCACCGTATGCCCACGCTGCGCTAATGTGGCCGCGGTGGCAAGATAGCCACCCCAATCGAGATGACCAGGCAGTTGGGCAGAGAGACAAAGAATACGCATGACCTGGCAGAACTAAGGCGTTCTCAGAAAGAAGGTGTGCGCTTGGGGAAGAGGCACAGGCAGCAGTTCATGCGCTTGTGCAATGTCGGCGTGAATTTGCGTCACTAATTCAGTCAGACCATTGAAACGCTTTTCACCACGCAACCGCGCTACAAATTCAACAGTTACCGTCTGTCCATAGAGATTGTCATCTCCACCAGGATGGGGAAAATCGAGCAAGTGCGTCTCAAAGCGATGTTCAGTGCCACCCACGGTGGGACGCATCCCCAAATTGGTCACGCTATTAAAGACGCGGTTAAACACGTTGGAGCTATCTACATTGTTGTTACTCACATCACTACTACTCACATCGTGCAAATAAGTGCGTGTGGCATAGACGCCATCGGCGGGCCATAACTTGTTTTCAGGAATCTGCAGGTTTGCCGTGGGAATGCCAATCTGCCGCCCACGCTGGTCGCCATGAATGACGAGTCCAGTGGCATGATACGCTCTCCCCAACAAGGCTGCCGCCGTGGCAACATCGCCATTGCTCAGGAGGGTGCGAATGGCACTGCTACGTACTGAATGATTCTCCAATGCCACCGGCTCAATCACATGCAGTGAATAGCCTAGTTTTTCCCCCAACGCTGCCAACACCTCTAAGTTGCCGCTGCGATTGCGCCCCAGGGCAAAATCTGGACCGACCACCAGCGCGCGCAACTTCAACCGCGTCACCAGCATTTCCATAAAGGTTGCCGGTTCCAGCGCCATGAGTCCGTGTGTAAAAGGCTGGATAATGCCGATGTCGATGCCTAACGCCGCGGTCAGATGCAGCCGTTCGTGTGGGGTCGTTAGCAGCAAGTGTGGCTGGGTGGGACGCAAAACCGTCAGCGGGTGTGGGTCAAAGATGAGCATCCCGCTGGCTGCGTCCAACTGTGCAGCCACCCGTTGCAACTCATCTAGCAATACTTGATGCCCGCGGTGAATACCATCAAAATTGCCAATGGTCAGCACAGTGGGACGCGTAATTTGAGAATCCGAAAGATTAAAAATGTCAGAATAGATCTGCATACAACCTACATTGTATCTATAAAAATCTGATGCCTATTGTTATGTCTACTTTGATGCCTGCTTTGATGCCTGCTTTGATGCCTACTGGAGTACGGAACAGGTACAATTACGCAATTGCCAGCCACTTCTCAGCTTTCCACAAGCGCGTGCTGTCCTGGCTTTCCAAACAACGTACA
>JBBQIG010000310.1:0-6443 GCA_038324715.1 Anaerolineae bacterium
AGGTCGGCAGCAGTTGTGAAAATTGCGCTTGCGACAGTCCCGTTAAGGCCCGCATCTGGCGATCATCTCGAATTTCAAGTACCATCAATAGGCTCCTTTTTGACTATAGCCTACCTCATCTTCTATTTGGGAACAACTCTAAGGTATAGATAACGTATATGTGCCGTGCAAATAGCAAGCACGTATGGATAGTAAAATAGTATTAGATTTACCAGCCCCAAGCGTGATCACTTTGTGATTAGGTTGAATGATTTGCATTCAGATCCACAAGTGCATCCGCGATGATATAGCCGCCACTGAATTTGTTGTTGAAATCTTGTGGTTTTGTGAGCCAATGCGCCTCGGAAACTTAGGCCTTGTGTGTTGCTGCCACTGAGTTTACTGTGCCGTCTGCCTTACCCGTTGGTTGAATTTCTGTTGCGCTCCGAAAGGGAAAGTTATTAGAGTATAGAAATTTGTAACTCAGTTTGGCAAACAGTAACCTAATATCACTGCTCTCATAACCAATACCGTTACCTCTAGCTGATAACCTAGCAGTTACCACCAACAGCCAGCGCTACTCAATTTGACTTCGTCACAACAACTTATTGGTAGCTAACGTAGCTTGGGCACATTTAAGTTGAACGCTTAATTTAATGGTGCCTTGTAGTAAATGTTTCTATGGAGGTAAAGGTATGTCGCGTCAGCTAAGTTTTATTCTCTCTGTTTTCATCTTTTCTATGGCTTTGTTGGGTGTCGTCATGGCACCGAAAGCTAGCTTACTTGCGCAAGAGCCTCCGGGTCCAGCTCTTCCAGTCTGTTCTGCAGGGTCGCAGGAAGTGTTGCGATTTGGTGAAGATGGCACCAGTCTTCTGCGTCGCCCCGATATGCTTGATGCCAATTTTAGTTTCAATGTGCCAGCAGGCGCAGGTCCAGAAGGCCAGGTATTGGTCTGGCAGGGTGTAGGGCATCAGTGGGATGCAGGCTGTAGCGAAGGTGACAATAATGATGGTGGTCGCTTTCCTTGTGACCAGACTCATCAGGAGCATGAAATTATTAAGTTCTCCCTGAATGGCGTTTTAGTTGGGCAGTTTGTTGATAATGGTACGGATTTAAACACCCACTACGACTTTCCCCTTGCCAATCTTGAGGCGGGGAGTAACGCACTCGTCTTAGACCATCTTAATGCTGGAGATAATGCCAACAGTGTGTTCTATAAGGGGGTAGTTTGTGCTGTTACAGCGGCAACTGCTACGCCTACTTCAACAAGCACGCCGACCAACACGCCGACGGATACGCCCACAAACACGCCTACTTCAACGAGCACGCCAACGAACACGCCCACAAGTACGTCAACGAATACACCGACGAATACACCCACGAGTACGCCAACGAACACTCCCGTTAGTGAGGGGCCGACAGCAACAAGCACACCAACACCAACCAACACACCGGAAACATCTGGCCCAGAGAATCCACCGTCACCAACGCCGACGGTTACGGCTACGGCTACGGCTACCGAAGAGGATAGTGGCCCAACGGCTTTGGATCCAGTTGACCAACCGTCACAACCTGGTCTGCTAGAGCAGGTCTGTTCAACAGGTATATGTCAGTTCCTGCCATTCGTTCGACCCTAACTGATCCTCACAAGGTTGCCTAGGATTGAACAGCGCGTTTCATGCACATCGAAAAATTTAGGTATTGCTAATTATCTGAACCGGCTATCTTCTATGCCGAGTTGCAACCAGTATCAAACTCCTTGCCCTCCTTGTAGGACAATCGGCCTCGTGCTATGGGAGAGACTAGGTCAACGACGCCCTAGTTCATGTCTTAGATTACTGGTTATCACATTGAACTGGTGGAGGCATATCGCCTCCACCAGTTCGTATGCTTTGGTATTCTGATAGTAGGTGCAGCAATTTTTCCTTTACCTGCTCGCTTAGTTGTACGGCATTACAATCAACCGTTGATTATAACCGTTGATTGTAATGCCTCTACCGATGTACTTCTCAACTTTGGCTGTTCCTGCTCCACATAATCAATTCATCACTCTTTAGGAGGAAATAGATGTCACGTCCTGCACTATTCATCTTATTTGTTATTACAACCTGCATAGTCATGTTAGGTTTTGCCATGGCACCTGAAACGAGCGTGATTGCTCAAGCGCTTAACGAGCCGCAATATCCGGTCTGTGAAGCGGGTACGCAGGAGGTGTTGCAATTTGGCCCTGGTGAGTTACTTCGCCCTGAGAATCTTCAAGACAGCTTTAGTTTCAATGTGCCAGCAGGTGCAGGTACAGAAGGCCAGATATTGGTCTGGCAGGGCGAAGGACATTTTTGGGATCTTGGCTGTAACCCAGGCCCTGACAATGATCCAGATGGCCCTGCGGCGTGTGATAATGCCCAGCCACTAGAAATTGCTATCTTCTCGGTAAATGGGGATACAGTCGGTCAGTTTATTGATCATTCACCGGACGACGACAGAAACTATTTCTATACTTTTGACCTCAGCAACCTGCAGGCGGGCGAGAACCAACTTGTTTTAGACCATCTCAATGAAGGTAACCGCTCTAATAGTGTCTTCTATAAGGGCGTCGTTTGCGCTGCTACAGGCGCAACTGCTACACCTACTTCGACAAGCACGCCCACAAGCACACCAACGAATACACCCACGAGTACGCCGACCAATACGCCAACCAGTACACCCACGAATACGCCCACGGGTATGCCAACTAGCACATCGACGCCGACCAATACACCGACAAGCACGTCCACACTGACACCTACGCCGACGAATACACCAGATCCCTCTGATCCAACAGGGTTAGACCCGGTGGATCAACCGTCGGAATCTGGTTTACTGGACCAGATCTGTAATACAGGTATATGCCAATTCCTGCCGTTTGTTACTGGCGACTAAAGAGTAGCGTACCTTTGTATATCTCCCTCGTTACCTCTTAGTTATGATGAATTCGATATGATGAAGAAAGAGGTAACGAGGGGACTTCTGTACAAGGATCTGCAAGCAGAACCATCTGTCCACAAAAAACAAAAGCCAGTCGCCTAGCGAGAGCGACTGGCTTTTGTTTTTTTCCCCTCTTGATATACTACTTACTTGTTTCTTTTAGTTCTAATTGGGTAGTTCTAATGGGAGATGCTCGCTACGGGCATGTTGGCCTGGAACACATTATCCATCTTCTCGTTCGTCAGAATGGGTGCATCTTCATAGAGGAAGCAAGCGGCTGCGCGATAGGGGTCGGTCTGGTAGAGGGGGGGCGTCTGCTGCAAACATTTCTCCATTGCCGCAGGACAGCGGTCTGCAAACTTGCAGGATTTGTGGCTACCTTTCCTGTTGGGAAGGGCCGGTGGAGCCTCTGCTGCCCACAGATGGTCAGGGTTTGGCACTGGAATTGAGCCGACAAGCAGCCGAGTATAGGGATGGCTGGGTTTCTGAACAACTAGATCCACGTTGCCTGCCTCGGCAACTGAGCCGCGATACAAGACGATGATATTGTCGCCAATTTGATAGGCCGTTGTTAGGTCATGTGTGATGTAGACAATAGAGATGCCAAACTCTTCCTTGATGCGCTGCAAACTCCCCAACACTGTGGCGCGCAGCGAAGCATCGATCATGGAGACAGGTTCGTCGGCGAGGATCATGCGTGGCTTGAGAATGAGCGCACGGGCAACCATGACGCGCTGGCGTTGTCCACCGCTTAACTGATGGGGATACCTGCCAAGTGTCTCCTCTGGACGAAGCCCGACCGTCTCGAGTGCCTGCTCGATCAATTGCCACTTCTCTGCATTTGACTTGGCAAGGTTCATGTACTCAATTGGCGTGGTAAGCACATGATCAACCTTGTAGAAGGGGTTGTAGACTTCGAACGGGTCTTGAAAAATGACTTGAACGTCACTGAGAAAGCCACGGGAGTCGGCTTTGGATAGCTTGCGCAGGTCTTTGCCTTTGTAAAGCACGCTGCCTTCGGTGGGGCTGGTGACGCCTAGCAAAATTCGGGCGAGCGTGGTCTTGCCGCTGCCACTTTCGCCAACGACGGCTGTGATGGAGGGTGAATCGCCGTCAATAGTCATCGAAAAGTCTTCGAGCGCAACGGTTTTGGTTCGATCAAAGAGTCCCCCACCAAAGACCTTTGTGACAGAGCGTGCTTCTAGTAGTGCAGTCATGTGGTGGCTCCTTAAGATGCGAGATGGCAGGCGACCCATAGGTCCTTCTGCAACTCGCGTAGCTTTGGCACCTCCACGCGGCAACGGTCTACCGCCAAGGGACACCGGGGATGAAAGACGCAGCCTGTTGGTACGTCGAGCAGGGAGGGTGGCAGACCTGGAATGCCTATGAAGTTGCCCTTGGTCTCGGTCGATGGCAGGCTGGAGATGAGCCGTTGTGTGTAGGGGTGGCGCGGTTGCTTGAAAATCTCGCCAACAGGTGAGACTTCCATCAAACGACCGGCATACATAATGCCCATCCGCTGGACAAATTGCGCCATCAACCCCATATCATGCCCCACCAAGACGACCGACGCGCCAATCTCAGATTGAGCGTTCTTGAGTGTCTCCATGACCTGGCGCTGCACCACAACATCGAGCGCGCTGGTGGGTTCATCGGCAATGATGACCTTGGGGCTTAGGCTGATTGCCATCGCAATGATCACGCGCTGCTTCATGCCTCCGCTGAGTTCGTGCGGGAACATGTTTGCCACTTGTGGGGTGAGACCCACTTTGGCAAGCAGACTCGTCACCTTCTCATCCAACTCGCTCTTGGTGAGCTTAATACCGTGGTCTGATAGCGCTAGGGCCATTTGGTTGCGGATACGCATGACAGGGTTTAGCGAATTCATGGAGCCTTGGGCAATGAGCGCAATTTGTGCCAGCCGTAGTTCCTTGATCTTCGATTCAGGCAGCGAGAGCAGGTTGGTGTTTTCAAGCCAGATACTGCCCGAAACGACGCGCGCAGGTGGCTTGATCAACCGCATGATCGTCAGCGCCATGCTTGATTTGCCAGAGCCTGACTCTCCTGCCAAGCCAAATCGCTCTTTGGCGCGCAGGGAGAAGCTCACATCCTCCACCGCATGAACCGGCCCGCGTGCAGTGTCATAGTAGACACTTAGATTTTCAAGGCGTAGAACATCAGGCTTCTGTCCGTTGGCGGTGACGCTACTGCCGGCAGCGGCACTCACATTGCCCTCTATGCTCTTTTGTTCGCGTACATTCTCTGGAAACTGGCTTGACATTACGACGACCTCCTGATGCGCGGATTGGCGACTTCATCGAGGCCAACACTCGTGAGAAATAGGCTGATAAAGAGGAGGCCAATGACAACTATCGGTGGCAACCACCACCACCACCAGCCGTTGATGACGGCGGCGTTGTAGTTGACCCAAAAGAGCGTCATGCCGATGGTTGGATCATCCATTGGCCCCAGCCCAAGCACCTCAAGGCCGATGGACGCCAGCACCGCCGCAGAAATGGAAGTCACGAGTGAGGCTGCCACATAGGGCAAAAGGTTGGGCAAGATCTCTTTGAAGATGATCATTCGCCCCGGCATTCCAGAGAGGCGAGCGATCTGGATATAGCTTCGCTCACGAATGGTCAGAACTTGCGCGCGGATTGTGCGCGCGGGATAGAGCCATGCCAATGATGCCACGACCAGAGCCATCTGCTCGACGCTCAGCCCGGACTCGACCATCATGGCGACGACAATCAGCACCATCAGGCCCGGAATCGTCAAGCCCACATCCACGATGCCGCGGATGAGCGCATCGACCCAGCCGCCATAGTAGGCACTGACAAAGGCGAGGATGCCACCGATGGTGACACCGAGGAAGCCGGCGATGAGGCCAATACGCAAGGTTAAGGGTGTGCCCACAACCATCACCGCAAAGAGGTTGCGTCCTTGTTTATCGCTGCCAAAGGGCAACTCCCACGAAGGGGGCTGAAGAGGGCGCACCGATATGGGGCGCGCAGCCTCCAGATCGACGAATAGTGAGCCTACCACTGATGAGAGCAACAAGAGCGTAAATAGGACCAGTCCCACGACCAGCGATGGATTGCGTTTGCAATACTGTATGACGCGATCCAGTACATCCCTAAAGCTCTCTTGGTCTGCGGGGTGCACCCGTTGGGGGCTACTCTCCACGATAGTCGACATATCATGCCTTCCGATAGGTGATCCGCGGGTCGAGCAGCGGATAGATAATGTCCAGGATGAAGGTCGCCAGCCCGATTGAGACGATGACGACGAAGACAATGCCCTGGACAAGGTAGAAGTCGGAGCCTCGGATCGCCTGATAGAGCATGGTGCCAATTCCAGGATAGCCGAAGATCACCTCGACCAACACCGCACCCGATACAATGGTTCCAAGTGCAAGCGCAAGCGCAGTTACTTGCGGCAACAAGGCATTGCGGATTAAGTAGCGCGCGAAGATCGTGCGGTCGCGCAAACCCATGGCG
>JBBQIG010000311.1:0-6443 GCA_038324715.1 Anaerolineae bacterium
CATCGCCGTCCATCCTGCCCATCACGTAGGGTGGTCGCCGCGCTTTGGCTCACGGGCGCAAGCACATGGGTCAGGATATCTAAGGTTTGTTGCATGAACAGAAGGTGGCGCTGACGTATCTTATCCAGATCGTGCATGGAGGGTGCCTTTTTGGGCTGCTTTTAGGAGGTGACATCCTGGGTGTTGAGACCAGAATCGGGTGTACGCGCGGGTAGCTCGCTGGATGCATAGCGAAGCGTGCCCCTGTCAGTCGTCTGCTCAGAGATAGTCGCATCTGTCCCATCCTCTTTATTGAGCGACTTCATGCGCGGTGGCAACTCATCGCCCTTCACCGTGCGCCGGTAAACTTGGGTGCGCTGACGCTCGGACGGGGGCGGATCATCCTGGAAGGCCGGATAATCCAACAACTTGGCATGGACATAGCCCCCCAGCACACGCATACTGGCGAGCACAGGTGCGGCAAAGAGCGCGCCCAGGACGCCAAAGAGGTTGAACCCAACCGCCACGCCAGACAAGATGATAATCGGGTGCAGGTTGACGCCGTGCCCGATGATGCGGGGCACCAAGATATAATTCTCTAATTGCTGGATAATGAAATAGATCGCCACGGTGATGAGCGCAAAGCTAAAGTTGTTGATGCCATACTCATTCAGCACCGTGCTGCCCTGGATTAGCGCAATGATAACGGCAGGAATCATCGACAAGGTAGGGCCAAGTGTGGGGACAATTTCGAGTGCACCCGCCACAATCCCCAACAACAATGCACCGGGCATCCCCGCTAACTCTAATGCGGCCCACGTGGTAAAGCCGACCACAACACAAAGAATCAACTGTCCACGGAAGAAAGATTGCCAGATGTAACCCATGCGCCGTAACAGGTCGATCCATTCGGATTGATAGTTGCGCGGGAATAGCCCTTCGACATAACGGCGAATTCTGGGAGAATCCTTGGTCATATACAGGCTGAGAAAAAAGATGAAAAGAAATGTTAATACGACTTGGAGGATACCACCCACCACGCTAAAACCAAAGGCTGCTGTGCTGCTCACCACGTTGGTTGCGGTGCTGATCAACTGTTGGAAATAGCCCAAGATTTCCGCCAGCGTGGGGATAAAGGCGAAATTACGCACATTTTCTTCAATTTGATCGGTAAAGCCCGAGAGGGGTACTTGAAAACCAAAGAACTCCCCTGTATCAGGCAGGTTGTTGACCATATCTCCCACCCACGCAAAGAGTCGGAAGGCGGTGGTGGGTACATCAAAATTGAGCGATGCAAGCTGTGACAACAGCACGGGCACCAGCAAAATGGGTGTCAATATGATGCCGACCAAGAGCAACAGATAGAGTACCAATGTGCTGAGTGCGCGCGGAATACGGATGCGCTCTGCCAAATCGACAATTGGGCTGAGGAAATAGGCGATCACACTGGCGACAATCAACAAGGGAAGGAATGAGCGAATTGCATAAATGATCACCACCCCAACTACCAGCAGGATCACAATGACAATGCGCTTTGTATCCAGATCCCAGGCAGATGCAGCAATTTCTTCGGGGTTGCTGTTGTGTACAGTGACAATGGTCGGTTCGTTCACCTCCACGTCCGTGGGATGCTCTGGCAACGCCGTCATCGGTTCAGAAAAATTCGCCATCGAGAATCTGCTTGCCTTGAACAAGACTCAACCAAACGCTGAGTCGAACCTGCACCCGTTTCAAATTCACCTGTTTCATATTCAGGAGCATAGCCAGAATTGTCCCTCGTGTCTAGATATGGCGTCCAAATCGTGTCCGCAACCCAACATGAGTGGCGTATAACCATTACCTACAGATCATAACACGGAAACGGGGGGCAGGTCGCGCCCAATCCCCTCTCTGTCCTAAGCCCGTTCTATGTGCCTACTCTCCAAGAGCAAAATCTTGCTTTTAACGCCGCACTACCTTGCTGGCAGCTTTGCGCGCTTGCACCAATTCCAAGCCTGACTTGTGAGCAAACTGTTCAAAGAGATTATAGAACCGTTCACGGTCTGCATGGCTGATCACTGCCAGCGCATCGGCAGTCTC
This sequence comes from Anaerolineae bacterium, assembly GCA_038324715.1. Lineage (GTDB taxonomy): Bacteria > Chloroflexota > Anaerolineae > Caldilineales > Caldilineaceae > QEUY01. Next base: position 2,059 of record JBBQIG010000311.1, read on the forward strand.
TATCGCATAGGGATAGCCTGCACCCACCACACACTCGGCGCGTACCAGGTTGATCGCATCTTCTGCCAGCCCTGCCTCAACCATCCAGCGGGGCATCTCGACCCGTGCCGGGGGACGATCGCGTGTGAGGCGTACATAGGTAAACGCCACGTCGTTGTAAAAAGGCACAAGATTTTCACGGCTCAACTTGTCAACACGCGCACAGTAGAAAAGTGGCGAGCGATCCCCCCAGTTGGGTAACAGACGATCAAAGATCGCTGCATCACTCATCGTCAGGGCCTCTTGCGCGCCTGCCCCAGAGATCAGATCGATCAGGGTGACAAAGTCGCGGCTATACGAGCGATCAACAAAAGCGACCAGCGGCACTTCACTGTCGGCAGAACAGCGGAGCAATGTTTCGACCATTGCCAAGTAAGGCGTGGCTCGTTCAGGTCGCAACTGACCTGCGAAGCTGATAATAAAGGAGCCATCAAAGAGACAGAGTGGCTTGGTCTGCTGTGATGCATCAGCCTGACTCGCCATGATCGTGCAGAGTTGCTCACATTCGCGTATAAAGCGTTCTTGGCTAACTCGCCAGTTGGGCATGGCACGGTCATCGGCTTCGTCTTCCGCATCCACTGCCAGCTCGGCAGGACCCAGCACCTGGAAATCTACATCTTTAACATAGGGCGCGCCTGCTTGGTGCGGGTTGATAAACCAGCCCACCTGCACTGCACCCACGGGGAGGTTCAAGTCCTTGTTGGGCATGATCTGGCTGCCATCCACGGCGGCAACAGGTCGCCCTGTCAGCACCTCGCGCGCCCAGGTGCGCGCATCTTCGTGGGTTGCCCATTTTTGCCCAAAGGGGAGGCAAAGCTTTTCCGCCTCATCCCATTCGGTTGTGGGCAATGCTCCAGGCGATGCGATGCCACTGGCAAGCAAAAAGGCACTGAGCTTGAAATAGTCATACGTTTGAATGGTGGCAAGCCGCGTCGTCACTGCCTCGCGTTGACGACGCAGATCACCGGCGTAATTTTCAAATTGGCTGCGCTTTTCTTCTAAAGCGACAATTACTTTTTCGCGGTCTAACACGTCATCACTATTGTTGAGGTGGAGTATATGTACCGATTGCTAGTCAAGTTGCTAGCTAAATTACTATACGACGGTAGGCGCATTTGTGAAGGGTTGAGTGGTTTCAGACCCCTTGTTTATACGAAAAACGCCTGAATTACCATGCTCCACCGTTGCGCCAACTGCGGCGATGCACAGACCGCAAAAGGACGAATCAACCGCTCAGCTGGAGCGGGCTTGTAGTTTCTGTGCATAGTATATCATACCAAGGCTGGGTATTCTTCCGTCGCTGCCGACTACGTCGTTGCTGCGCCGGCATTATTTGTCTCTGGCGGGTAGATCAAAGCCAGCTGGATGCAAGTGTGCCGCAGATGATGGACAGCCACCAGTCCAAATGTTAGAATCGGCCCATCGGGGTGATTGTGACGCAGGTCGCGTTCTCACCCTCGATATTATGAAAGTTATGATAGTTACCTGAGGAGGCACGTACCTCATGGTCAAGATGGTCAATCCGGATAATCTGGGGGGCAGCCCAAGAACTGTGCCAAGAATCGTCTATGTAAATGCCTGGTTATACCGCTTGCGCAACAACGCGCCCAAATATCTGCGGCTCTTAACCTTAGTTTTGATATTTGTTCTGTTTGTACCCGTTCAAGCCGCGGGACGTCAAAATGTGGAGGTGGTTTGGAGCAATGACGCGCCCTTGGGCGGTTATCAATTTGCCGATTTTGATGGCGATGACAAGACTGATCTCTTTCGCATTTCAGGCAACCAGTGGCAATATTCGTCCGCTGGCACAGGGCCGTGGACGAACTTAGCCACCGATGCTACGCCACAAAGTGAATTGCGTTTTGGGGATTTTGATGGCGACGGCAAAACCGATGTTTTCCGTGTGAGTGGCAACCAGTGGCAGTACAGCCGCAGCGGTCTTGAAGCCTGGGCAAACCTCGCCACCGACTCTACCCCTGTCACCGAATTACGTTTTGGTGACTTTGATGGCGATGGCAAGACCGATGTTTTTAGCATCAACTCTGGCACGGGGCAGTGGCGCTACTCTTCTGGTGGTACAGGTGCCTACATGAATCTTGCTACCGAAAGCCTAACGGTCAATGATTTGCAATTTGGCTTTTTTGATGGCGATGACAAAATTGATGTCTTCAATCGTCGTGCCGATGGGCAATGGCGTTTTTCTTCGGGTGGCGTTGCTGGCTGGGAGAATCTTGCCTCTGATCCATCCGTTGAATTAGCCCTGGGCGATTTTGATGGCGATGGCATTACTGATGTCTTTAACCGCGAGCCTAGCGGTCAGTGGCGCTATTCTCGCAGCGGGCGCGATGCTTGGACTCCTTTGGCGAGTGAACCCGGGGTTGCCTTTGCCGATCTCCGCTATGGGGATTTTAATGGCGATAATCGAACCGATATCTTCAGCCTGGGGGCGGGCAACCAGCCCCGCTACGCAAGTGGGGGGGCAAGCGCATGGCAGAACTTAACGCCTGCCACACCGCCAACCCCTCTGCCGCCTGATCCGCCAACGACCGCCATCACCAACCTTGCTTTTGGTGACTTTGATGGGGATGGCTACACCGATGTGTTCCGCATCAATAATGGGCAATGGCAGTACTCGCCACGCGGGTTGGGGGAGTGGCAGAATCTAGCCTCAGACCCGTTGCCACTGAGCGCTCTGCGCTTTGGCGATTTCAATGGCGATGGGCGCACTGACGTCTTTAGCGTAGACCCGAATGGGCGCTGGCGTTGGTCGGACGGCGGACGCACGAATTGGCAAGAGTTGGCAATGGATAATCTGCCAGTGACTGAGTTGCGCTTTGGCGACTTTAATGGAGATGGCGTTACGGATGTCTTTAACCGCGATAATAGCGGGCAGTGGCGTTTCCGTAGTGGAGGGCTGGGCGATTGGATTTTGCTCGCCAGCGATCCGCTTCCCCTAAGCGAACTTGAATTTGGCGACTTTAACGGCGATGGCATTACCGATGTCTTTAGCATTGACCCCGTCACCGGGCGCGGTCGCTATTCTGATGCGGCACGTGAACCCTGGGTTCCGCTGGATGTGGAAGGTATTCCGCTGAACCGGTTGCGTTTTGGCGACTTTAATGGCGATGGGCGTACCGATATTTTTACGCGCGATGCCAGCGGACAATGGCGTTATCTTTCTGCGGGGCAAGGTAATTGGATTAATGTCGCGTCTGATCCGCTTCCCTTGAGCGATTTGCGTTTTGGCGATTTTAACGGCGATGACCGCACCGATGTCTTCTCGATTGGGCCTGATGGTCGCTGGCGCTATTCCAGTGCCGCAGAAAGTGCCTGGATCTTGCTAGGGCCTCCTGTGGCAGTGACGATTACGCCTACAGTAACCGCCACGCCAACCGCCTATCCGTCGCAGCAACCCACTGGCTACCCAACGGGGAGCAGTTGTCCCAACATTTTAACCAATGGCGACTTTGAAACGAACACTGGTTGGAGCTTTGGCAATAGCCCTGTGCCTGGAAAATATACTGGCGCACAAAAGCGGAGTGGCCTTCGAGCCATCCAATTAGGGATTCCTGCCGATACTGCTAATGTCGAGAGCTATTCTTCAATCAGCCAGTGGGTCACAATTCCGCCCAACGTCTCTACACTCACATTACGTTGGTGGCAGTGGGCACATAGTGAAGAAGGGCAGAACCCCAATCCCAGCACCTATGAGGATCGCTTGGATGTCATTTTGCTCTCGCCAGGAGGCGACACGCTGAAAGTGTTGCATCGTGTGCGCCACAATGACAATGGGTGGCAGCCTGTCTCGATTGACTTGACGGAGTTCATTGGTCAGAGTTTCTCTCTCTATTTCAATCTCTACAATGATGGGCGCGGTGGACGCTCGTTGATCTACTTGGACAGTGTGGCACTGGAAGTCTGCGGTGGCGGTGGGCCAATGCAGGGTCAACCGATGCCAGGGGGAAATATGGGCATGGGTGGGCCGCAGATGGGCAATCCAAACATGGGCAAACCCAACATGCAAAGACCGTATGGGCCTGATAAGTCGTGGCAACCGGAGACGGAGACGCCCACGCCAACGCCCACATGGACGCCGACGCCCACATGGACACCGACTCTGTCGCCCACACCTACCTGGACGTCAACTGTAACGCCAACCGCAACGATAACCGTGACAGACACAAACGAGATTACGGATACCGAAGATGTAACCATTTCAGTGGCTCCCTTGAACCTGCCTGTCAGCACGCCTCTACCCACGCCAGAGCTTGTAGATGAATGTATGGAACTGGTTGACAACGGTGATTTTGAGCGGACAAATGCGGGGTGGACGGTGCTAGAAAGCC
>JBBQIG010000312.1:0-6413 GCA_038324715.1 Anaerolineae bacterium
AAATGATCGAAATAAATCGGTACTCGGACCGGCATTTCTCTATGAAAAAACGCTTTATATCCGAAACTTTTTCTATCACATGATGGCTGACAGGACACTAGTATCACCAGTTCAATACCGAATTTTTGCTACAGCAAACCAACTCATTCCCAACTAATGATCCAAGCGCACAATCCGGCTAGCACCACCGTTGATCCCACAAGTGCAGCCCATTGCCCCGGCAAAAAGCCCACATGCCGTGCGCTGAAGTAGAGAATGATCACCATACCCATCGCCAACACGATCCAGTTGGAAAGGACGGGGTGTTCACCCCAAAATCGCTTCATTCCGTTCATGAGCGTGCCATCTCGCTCCCACCACTCGCACCCGTGTTCAACTGGGTATAAACGTTTGCTAATCGTCTTGGATAGGCAGCTTTGAGATCAGCCCAGATCGCATCCAATTGTGCGTAAAGTTCGTCAAGTGTACCGCTATTATCGATCACGCGGTCAGCCTGATTGATCTTGGCAGCTTGGGGGGATTGCATGCCCATGCGCTGGCGTGCAGTGGCCTCATCCATACCACGATTTTCAATTAAACGCCGCAATTGCACCTCTGGTCGCGCCGTCACCACCCACACTTCATCACACTGCGAAAACATCGGCCCCGCTTCCAATAGCTTCACCGCTTCCAGGATAATTACACTGGAAGGAGCAGTTTCCACCAATTTCAAAGTCATGGCAAAAACTGCGGGGTGTACAATCTGCTCTAACTTGTTGAGCAGATCAGCATTGGTAAAGACAATCTTACCCAATGCTTTACGATCAATACTCCTATCTGGCTTCAGAATCGCAGCACCAAATTCTGCCACAACGGCTTGATAGGCAGGCCCATCTGGGTTCATTGCCTGATGCGCCAGTTTATCGGCGTCAATAATATAAGCGCCGAGTTGGGCCAAATAATCCAGCACTGTACTCTTGCCAGTTGCAATATTACCAGTCATACCGATCACAAGGGAATTGGCAGTCATAGTCACTCTTACATAATAATTTTGCAAATCAAGTAATGAAGTCAATAGATAAAAATTATTGAAGTGCAAAGCGCACAATTAGATTGTACCCTGTGCCGCTCTGCACATAAGCGTTAATTATAGCACAAATACACCATAAAGGCTTATTCTCAATCGCAAATTTCCTTCCATAAACCAATTTCACCAGGTTGACACAAACAGATTGTCTCACCTATACTCTTGATGCTGTAGCATCAAGAGTTGCAGCCATACTACAGCTAGATGAAACGGGCGGAAGCAGTCCCCCTGCCGCTTCAATAGAACAGCTACCTCTTTCTATTCACATTTTATTAAACCACCGCACTTAGAATGTTCTAATTCGCAAGGAGTAGATCCCATGTCCCGAAAGATTGCGTTTGCTAGTTTACTCGCCATACTTGTCTTGGTGTTGGCAGCTTGTGGCGGTGGCAGCACCGTACCAGCGGCTGCACCCGAAGCCCCAGCCACCGCCACCGAGGCTCCAGCCGCAACTGAAGTACCAGCAGAGGCTGAAGCACCGGCAGAAACAGAAGCCGTGACAGAGACAGCAGAGACCGAAGAACCTGCCGCTTCTGAAACCACCACCGAAACAGTGGCAGCAGGTGCAGAGGGCACCACGGTCATCAAGATTGCAACCCAATCTCCTCTCAGCGGTCCACAATCCGTTTTGGGTGTTGCCATCAAGAATGGTGCCCAGTTGGCAATGGAACAAGCCAACGAAGCCGCAGCCGAGATGGGTGTCAGCTTCGAACTAGCTCCTTTCGATGACCAAGCGACCCCAGACACAGGTGTTGCCAATGCCACACAAATTGTTGGCGATCCTGGCATTCTCTGTATGGTGGGTCACTTGAACTCTGGTGTCATGATTGCCAGCATGGAGCAGTATCACAATGCTGGTTTGGCTGCAGTTTCCCCAGCCAACACCAATCCTGTGATCACTGACCGGGGCTATGCAGAAATCAACCGCGTCGTCGGTCGCGACGACATTCAAGGTGTCGTGGGTCAAGAATTCGCCTTTAACGAATTAGGTCTCCAGAGCGTCTACATTCTCCATGACAACACTGCCTATGGTCAGGGTGTTGCTGAATTCTTCCGCCAATCTGCCGAAGAAGCAGGCATGACAGTTTTGGGCTTTGAAGGCACGGAAGAACAATCCAACTTTGAGGGTATCATTACTCCAATCTTTGCTGCCAACCCCGATTTGATCTACTTCGGCGGTATCTACAGCCAAACGGGTATCTTCTTCCGCCAAGCACGTGACCGCGGCATCACCGCCACGTTCATGGGCCCCGATGGCTTTGACAGCTCTGAGCTAGCGGCTTTGGGTGGCGAAGCAGTGGTTGGTCTCTATTACAGCACAGTCGCTGCACCTGCAACTGTCTACCCAGACGCAGCCCAATTCATCGTTGACTACGAAGAACGCTTTGGCGAGCAGACCCAACCATTTGCCGCCCAGGCATACGACTCAATGAACATCTGCATCGACGGTATCATGCGCGCTATGGAGGCGAATGGGGGTGAAGTACCCACTCGCGCCCAGGTCGCCGAAGCCGTTCGTGCCACAACCGACTACCCTGGTATCACCGGTGATGTAACCTTCAACTCTGTGGGCGATAAGGCTGTTGCGACCTACTTTGTTCTAGAAGTTCTCTCCGCTGACCCGGATGAATGGAACAACAATGAGCTTGTACAGTCCTTGGATATCGAAGCTCCCGTGGAATAGTGCTTGAGCAATAGTCGAGCAAACAAAGCACTACAAACAGTCTCCTACAACGAGTCTCTTATAACTAGGTATTTACTAGTTATTGACGAAACAGTAGCTCAGACCCCGCTGTATGCAGTGCAGGTTATTCCATCCTACGAATAGCCTGCACTGTTATTATCTAAAACAAGATAAAGCATGACGCTGTTAATGCCTACCACGCTTGTCAGCCACATAGGAAACAAATAACCCATGCACCTTCCGAGGACGAACGCGCTGCAAGCCGTTCTTCGCCCGCTTGGTCAATTGCTCCTCTTTGTTCTTGGGGGCAGTGTGATCATCTCACTCATTGTAATTCTCGCGGCCTACCTACTTCGTGGATCGCGCCAAGACATGGACTTGGTACAAATTACCTTTGTTCTTCTCCCCCAAGTACTGATTGATGGCATTACGCTGGGCTTCGTCTATGCCACGATTGCACTAGGTTACACAATGGTTTACGGTGTCCTAGAATTCATCAACTTTGCCCACGGCGAAATCTTTATGTTTGGGGCCTTTGCCGGGGTCGAGTTGATGATCTTCATGAGCAATCAGGGCTACTTCGATGGCATAGGCGACCTCATGGCCTACTCCTATGTCTTACTGTCCATCTTGGCAGGTATGCTAGTGGCGGGTCTGCTGGCGATCAGCGTCGAACGCGTCGCCTACCGACCCCTTCGAGCAGCGCCGCGTCTTGTCCCCTTAATCTCTGCGATTGGGGTGAGCTTCTTTCTGCAAGATGCAATGCGCTTTATCCAAAGCTCGGTTCACGGCGATTTCTATCGTTCCTATCCAACCTTTGGCCCCTTTACCGAACGAGTCACTTTTTTCAGTGTTGATCTGAATGGTCGTGCCATTGATATCACCATTCAAAACAAATCCATTATCATGATCATTGTTGCAATTGTCATGCTGGCAGGCCTCAACTATCTCGTTAACGGCACAAAAATCGGCAAAGCAATTCGTGCAGTTGCCCAAGATCAGCGTACTGCCAGCTTGATGGGGATTAATGTCAATGCCATTATTGCCATCACCTTCTTAATTGGTGGCGCATTGGGCGGTGCAGCAGGCGTACTCTATGCCTTTAAGTTCACACGCGTCGATCCCTTCATGGGCTTTCTGCCCGGTCTCAAAGCCTTTACCGCCGCAGTCTTGGGCGGCATCGGCAACATCACCGGGGCCATGCTAGGCGGCATCGTCTTGGGGTTACTTGAATCCTTTGCCGCCTCCTACCTGTCAATCTTCACAAATGGCGCATTTGGGGCAGAATACAAAGACATTTTTGCCTTTATCATCCTCATTGGCATCCTGATCTTTAAACCTTCCGGCTTGCTTGGGCAAACCGTAAGCCAGAAGGCATAAGCCAGAGTCATAAGGAGATGTAACTTCATGACAACAACAGAGCGCAATCCAATCTCGGCTCTTTTTCAACGGCTTACCCACAGCCCGCTTTGGCCTATACTTGTCCTCGCCTACATGGCCTTTGTTACCTATGAAGTAACGCAAGCCCCCCGCTCACTTTTCTGGCGTGTCTTCTTTTTGATAGGTTTTCTCTTAATCTTCGCCATGCCTCAACCTATGTGGCTCAAGCTCACCTATGCGGGAGTTGTCACATTACTTCTAGTGCCACTGATAGGCTTACAAAATCCCTTCCTCCTCGAGTTAGGCTTTCAGATCTGTGTTTTTGGCACATTAGCCCTGGGGCTGAATCTAGTGGTTGGTTTTGCCGGATTGCTTGATCTGGGCTATATCGCCTTCTATGCAGTCGGGGCTTATCTGTGGGCATTCTTTGGCTCACAACAATTGTGGAATCTCTATACGGTTGCAGGAACTGCCCAAGCGCATGTTGGATTTCCCTTAAATCCCAACTTGTTCTGGCTCTTCTTAATTCTAGGCACCGGAGCCGCCGCCCTCATGGGCATCGCTCTGGGTACACCTGTCTTGCGCTTGCGTGGGGACTATCTTGCCATTGTCACGCTCGGATTTGGCGAAGTGATTCGTGTACTTGCCAGCAACCTGAGCAAGCCAATCAACCTGACCAATGGGCCACAAGGCATTACCCCAATCCAGCGCCCAGATCTCCCCCTCGTCCTGATCAGCCCCGAATTTCTGGATAGATTAACATCTCTTGCGGGCAGAGTCATCGGGCTGGGGGATATCTACAGCTTTTTCTTCTATCTACTGGCGCTTGTGATTTTGGTCGTAACCATTGTCATTGCGCGCCGATTAGAGGATTCGAAGTTGGGGCGCGCATGGACAGCCATTCGCGAGGATGAAGTTGCAGCCATCGCCATGGGGATTCCGCTGGTACGCAGCAAATTAGCCGCCTTTGCCATTGGAGCCTCTTTCTCGGGGGCAATGGGTGTTGTGTTCGCGGCCAACCGTACCTTTGTCAGCCCCGAAACCTTCTCGCTTACTTCTTCCATTAGCGTGCTCGTCATGGTCATCTTGGGCGGGCTGGGCAGTATTCCGGGGGCAGTTGTCGGCGCAGCAGTGGTCACGCTGCTCAACATCGACTTCCTGCAAACCCTTTCGTTGGAACTCAGCCGCTTGCGCCAGGGTGCAGAGTTGATCCCCCTCATCGGCATGCCCTGGTCACAGTTGCCCAGCCAACTTGACCCAGCACGCTACCAACGACTTGTCTTTGGCATCATCCTCGTTCTCATGATGATCTTTCGGCCTGAAGGCATTATCCCTTCGCAAAGACGAAAAATGGAGATCCATGAACGCGAAGCAAATGATGGACAGAGTGTTAAATGAGAGTGTTAAATGAGACTGTTAAATGAGACCCTATAATGAGTGACGCCATTCTTCAACTCGACAAAGTAACCAAACGCTTTGGTGGTTTGGTCGCAGTCAATAGTGTAGACTTTGACCTGCCCAGGCAGCGCATTGTCAGCATCATCGGCCCCAACGGCGCTGGCAAGACAACCCTCTTTAACATCATCACGGGCATCTATAAACCAGACGAAGGAGCTTTACGCTTCGACGGTCACGACATTGCTGGTCGCCGTCCCGATCAAATTACGGCACTAGGCATGTGCCGCACCTTTCAGAATATCCGTCTTTTCCATAACATGAGTGTGATGGAAAACATCCTTGTTGGCGCACATACACAACTGAGCGCGAGCAGCGCGCTGGGAGCCGTCTTACGCACGCGCGCCTTTCGCGAAAGCGAAGCCGCCGCGCGCGAGGAAGCACAACGTTTGTTGCGCTATGTGGATCTGCCCGCCGGAGCAGGTGACCTCATTGCCAAGAACCTCCCCTATGGTCAACAGCGCAAAGTGGAAATTGCCCGCGCACTGGCAGCCAAACCGAAGCTCATGTTGCTGGATGAGCCAACGGCTGGCATGAACCCTAACGAAACTGATGAGGCAACATATCTCTTTCGTCGCCTGCGCGACGAATTGGGCATGACTGTCTTGCTAATTGAGCATGATATGAAGGTTGTTATGGGCATTTCAGAACGTGTGTCAGTGATTGACTATGGGCAGAAGATTGCAGAAGGTACGCCTGCAGAAGTTCGCAAAAATCAACGAGTTATTGAAGCCTACCTGGGTCGCCAAGCGCAGATTCACGACGACGCGGCTGCCCTGCGTGATGTGGCAGCAAACCAGAGCAAAGAGGGAGGTAATTAGGCAATGG
>JBBQIG010000313.1:0-6411 GCA_038324715.1 Anaerolineae bacterium
GCACTGTGCGCGGCACACATGAACCATGGCTCGCGTGGGTCATCATCGACCATGATGCCGCGTTCTATCAATCCTTCCAGCAATTCGCTGGATAGCTCGAAGTCGTTGGCGCAATAGGATCGGTAGTCTGTGGGCGCTGTATCGTTGCCCACCAATAAGCTGAACATGGAGGGCACGCCGGTTACAGAATGAGGAATGCTTGCACGGGTGAGCGTTTCATCCATCCCCTGCATTAGCTCCTTGCCGCGGGCAAAGATGTTTTCAAAGATGGGTTCGGTTTCCAGAATTTCCAGCGTGGCGGCGGCAGCTGCGGTTGCCACAGCGTTGCCACAGTAGGTGCCGCCATGCGCTACCTTACCCTGTTCTAGCATTGACATAATAGAGTCTTTGCCTGCAATGGCGGAGACGGGGAAACCGTTGCCCATCGCTTTGGCATAGGCAGCCAGATCGGCCTTGACGCCGAAATATTCTTGCGCGCCACCGCGACCGATGCGGAAGCCGGTTTTTACTTCATCAAAGATCAGGACAATGCCGGATTGATCACAGAGACGGCGAAGATGTTCTAGCCAACCGGGTTCGGGCATAACACCTGCCACATTGCCCATCATTGGCTCCACCATGATCGCAGCAACTTCGTCGCCATAGCTTTCCACGGCGGCTTCTACCATTTCAAAGTCGTTATAGGGTAATGAGATCATATAGCTGCGGATGGCGTTGGGCATTCCTTCCGTGGCTTTTACGCGACGCGGCATGGCGCGCGGGCCGAGTTTTTCTACATCGACCCCCGTCGTGCTGTACATAACATAGTCATAGTTGCCATGATATTGCCCCTCGAACTTGATAAAGCGTTCGCGACCTGTATAGGCGCGGGCAAGGCGCAGCGCGTGCATGGTGGCTTCTGTGCCTGTGTTGGAAAGGCGCACTTTGTCCATGCCCGTCATGCGCGTGAAGCGTTCGGCTAGCTCAATTTCTGCTGGGGTTGTAAATGCAAAGGTGGTGCCATTTTGAATGGCTTGGCAGACCTTTTGTGTAACGACGGGATGGGCGTGACCCAAGATGATGGGGCCAAAGCCGAGACGGTAGTCAATAAAGCGGTTGTCGTCGGCATCCCAAATGTGGGCGCCTTCGCCACGGCTGATGACAAAGGTGCGATCATCGCCCCAATAGCGGAAGTTTGAATTGACACCATTGGGCATATATTGTTTCGCCTTATTAAATAGCTGGCGTGTTTTACTGTTTTTCATAAAAGTTGATGGATCTCCATGAATCCGTTGGTTTGGCTCGGTTTGGCTGATTGCCACATGAAACTTTGCCTAGATGAAACAACGCCCGACATGAGGTCGGGCACAGGGTGGCACAGAAAGTGAACCATGATCTGGCACCACATTCTGCCCTCCTGAGACGAGTTGATACTAAGAACGTCACTCATCTTCAAGATAAATTGTTTCACCCCCCAACAGAAGCACGATGAGCGCATCGTACATATTGATTTTCCCCTACCCGATAGGGGCCTCCTCGACTGGGTATTTCGCCACAATCATCGATGAATCCATGCCATTCGTAATTGAACCTTCTTCCTCCAACGCGGAAGGCGCTGGAGAATCCCAGGAATAAATTTCCTTGACAATATCCAAATAGATGAAGGTTTCCGTGTCACGAACCCCTTCCACGCTGTAGAGCTTTTCTGTGAGGACTGAGAGCAGGTGGCTGTTGTCCAGACATAGAACTTCTACCAGCAAATTATAGGCCCCAGAGCAGATGGTCAGATAGATAACTTCTTCGAAAGAGGCGATCTGGCGGGCGATCTCCTGAAGACGTTGGCCTTCAGCTTTGACGCCAATAAATGCCATGCTGTGATATCCAATTTTCAGCGGGTTCGTCACGGCTACCACTTGGAGAATACCTTGGTCGTTGAGCCGCTGATAGCGCTGACGAATCATACCGGGGGAGACGCCTAGTTGCTCGGCAATGCGGCTGAAAGGCATCCGCCCATCCTCTTTCAAGGCTTTGATAATCGCCCTATCGATTTTATCCATCTTGTCTATCCATCTTGCTGTGTGGTCACCTCACATGAACTGGTATATGAACCGGGTTAGATTGGCATTTTCTTCTGCTTATAGAAGCATTCATTGAATGAGACACTCTCCTCATGGTTGGGCATTACTGAGTTTTTGCCTCTTCAACACCTAATATAGCATGGTTCAGTGCTGTGTCAACCCCTAAAATGACGATTTGTTATTCTGGGGGCGCTAGAATGCGTAATCGGTAGTGATATGCTGCACAATCTATTGAATATAACCCTAAACTAAAAGCACCGGCTCGACACATTGTGTCGAGCCGGTGCGAAAAGCTTATTTGCGATTTTGGGACTGCGGGAATTTAGACAGCCGGTGGGGGAGGAGGGTTGTCTACGCCGCTATCAGGATAGTCTGATCTCTCCTCGGTGGGCGCACTGCTTGCGGTATCGGGAGGCGTTTGCGCAATGTCAGGAGGTGTTTGTGTGACCTCTGGGCCTGTTGGAGTTGTCGTAGTTGTTGTAGTTGTGTACGGATATATGGGTGGTTCATCGGCCATGACGCTACCATTGTCGCTGCTCATACCAGTTGTCCCTGTGCTGGAGTAGGGATGCTCATGGGCCAATTGTCCATAGAGATGGTATTGAAAGAGTGCCGTTAGCAGGGTGGCGAGTGGGATGGTAATGATCAAGCCGATGACACAAAGCAAGACGCCGACAATGCTGCCGATAAGACCCAACGCAATGCTGGCAGCAATGTAGACGAGCGTTACAACCAGAACCTGACCAATGTTGGCTTGAGTCCACTCCAAAATTGAGCGAAATTGTAAGCCACTGGAGATTTGTTCGTCTTTGGCGAAGGCAATGGTAATGCCCGGCGAAACTACTGCCAAGAGCAAGCCGTAGATCATGGTGAGACAGGAGCCACAGATTGAAAGCATTGCGCCAATGAATTGGGTGCCCTCATTGCGGGAGGAACTCATTGTGCTGCCAACGATGGAAGGGATGACCAAGACCAGAATCGGTAGTCCCCAGATGAGCATGACAACAAAGAGCTTGAAGCCACGGACCAAATCTTCACCCCATTGATCCCACTCGGGGAGGGGATAGGCCTGACCATCGCGCACATTTTGGAATAGGCGCACACAATATCCGGCTAAGATGATAAAGCCGATTACACCAATGAGCACCACAGAAAGAATTGAACTGCCAATGACAAGGCCCGTGCCGATCAGCAATTTCTGCTGCCAGCGCGGGTCTTCGGTGATAAAGCTAATTGACTTACTAATTTCCATGTAAAATTTCTCCTAAGTGGATAGCTAGCGATCCAGTTTGCGCGGATTGTATCATAGGTGTAAACAAGGGGCAATCTATCTGTCTGGGCATGGCTGCCTAAAGCTAAATTGCCTGAACCTAAATTGGTCGCACAAAAGCTCCTCTGAGTTTGCCTTTGTTACAGATTAGTACGCATAAGCTCCATCAAAGTTTCTGGCTACTCTCTTTAACTTTGATAACTTTGGTTAACTTGCCTCTTCGCTAATCTCTCAGCCAGAACTCTCAAACAAGAACTGAATCGGCTATGAGTGCGTTGGATTGCCACGGAATGGACGGGTGAGTGGACGAATGGAGACATCGGCAGCGTGAAAAGTGTGATGTTTGCCCTCCTCATCTTCGATTACCAGCGCACCGTCACTCTGTACGTCAAGGGCGCGGCCAATGAGGGTGGCGGGCTGTTCTGTGCCGTTGGCATAGAGGGCGATTTGTTGGCCCAGTGTGGCGAGGTGACTTTTCCAGCGTTGGTAACTTTCGGCTGCGCTTAACGTCAACCCTTCTGTAAGACGCTGACAAAGTTGTACTAATAGATAGCTGCGGTCGATAAGCCCCTTACTGGCGATGCGAAGGCTGGTTGGACGTGGGGTGGGTGGGGCAATGCGCGGCAGATGCGTGGTGCGTTGATTGACGTTAACACCAATGCCCAGGATGGCATAGGCCATGCTGCCATCAGCTTCCAGCGAACTTTCTGCCAAGATACCTGCAATTTTGCGTGCACTACTTGGATCCGCGCCCAGTACCAGATCGTTCGGCCATTTTAGATGCAGCGCGGTTGCTAACTCTGGCACAACATCGGCAACCGCAGCCAAAAGCGCATTGCCTGCCACCATGGAGAGGGTGGCGGCTGGAAGCGTGAGTTGGGGAGGCTTGAGGACGATGCTGACCAGGAGTGCGCTGGCATAAGGTGCGTGCCAACTACGTCCCCGCCGACCGCGACCACTGCTCTGTTCTTCTGCCACGACCATGATACCAGAAGGGATGTTTGGATTTTGTGCCAACTCACTGGCAATGGTCATGGTGCTGGGTACTGTGTTGTGGTAGACCAGCGTATGACCCACAGGGGAGTGGGCAAGCTGATGGCGCACAAAGTTCAGGTCGAGAGCCGGAAAATCGGGCAAGGGTCTCTGTTGAGTTGTCATAGTTCTAAGTATACGCTGACTCTGTGCGTTTAACGTGATGTGTTACTCAGTTGCTACATTTAAAGTGGCTACATTTAAGTTGTCTCATGTAGTGACTGGTTTGTTGTAACTGTTTGCACGGTTTTGATAGCGACTCAATGGGTGCAGGTGGGCGAGCTACTGTAAGTTGTTGGTATCGTGTAGAATGGGCGCAGGTTGTGTCTGAGGCTGGCTATAGGCCTCGTTCACGCAAATTGTAGAGAGTGAATGGGATGTTTTGACGCGCAGACAAGATAGGCTCAATGCTGCCTACCCAGGCAATCCAGATGATGGGAATGCGGAGTGGGAGCCAACTGACAATTTGTTGGATGACGGCTTTGGGTTGGATGATTTTGACCCAGATTTGTTGCCATCCGACGAGAGCGCGACGCGAACAGATGCGCCGTCGCTACCCATTATCCTCTTTAGTGCAGCCAGCGGTGTCTCTGGTGGCGTCATTGGCTTCTTTATCAGTTATCGTTGGTTAGATTGGGGCATTGAATTGAGCGCCGGGTTGGCAACGCTGGGGTTGCTCTTTAGCTTGGGCATCAGTGGCGCACTTTTGTCGGCAGCCACACAGTCGCGCGCTGCACCTGTGAACATCCTCTTTAGTTGCGGCGTCATTCTGCTCGCAATCTTTTTCCTCGCACTTTGTCTACTGGTGGGCGCATTGGTGGCGACTGTTTTGGTGCGTTTATAGATCAAGTTTTACCTCTGTCCGCCATTCTCTTTTCTCTGATCCTCTAATCCTTAATCCCTGGATTCACAGTCAAAATTGTTTCTGTCATCTCCCAAAGCTGAGGCAGAAATGTTTTAATCTGCTTGCAGCGTTGTGGAAGAAGCGCAGGTGACGTGACGCCAAGATCGGCGAGCAGGTGGTGATAGGCAGGCGTAAAATGCTCCTGTATGGCGAGGGGTGCATCCTAGTAAAGAACCATTTGGCATCTGGAATAGGTGGCTACCATCCAGAAGAGTGCCTCGCGGTGGTAGCCTTGCTCGATTAGCTCGCGGCTGCCATCAATTGCAACCACACGGGCATTCTCGCTGATGTCTGCTGCGAAAAAGAGAGGTGTCTTGATCACTTCTTTGGCGGCATCGAAAACTTTAGCGAGCGCGGCAAGATGATCTTCCACCTGCTGCCGATTCATCTGCGCACACCCCAAGCAGTCTAAAAGGGTCTCATAAAAATCTACATGTCCGTAGCCCTCTAGGAGTTCTTTTGCCGCCAGATAGCGCCGCCGCACCGTGGGATTTTGCAGACCTGCCACGAGCAGGACGTGGGGCATACCGCCCACAGCAAAGAGCCAAGTGGTGATCTGATCGTGGAGAGGAGCAGATGGGTTTAAGCCTTGTACTCTTTCGATAACCCTTTGGTTTGCCTGTTCGCAACGCCGAGTAACCCAATGACGTTTGGCATATTCTTGTGAGACTGCTGCTTGGAGCTTGGTCAACTGACCCGTTGGATCCAGGATTATGTTGGGTTGTCTAAAGCTGCCGGCCAGATGGTAATCGCCTAAAATCGCGTGCGGTGAGGGCAATTGATCCTTAGGCAAGTAGGCGACTTCGAGAAGTACGTTGCGATAAATGAATTTTCCCAACTTCTCGAGCGGGTTGGGGTCGTCCACCACGACCATGATATCTACGTCGGACGTTGCAGGCAGGAGAGCGTTTTCTGCGAGCCAGGTCGTTGACCCTGCATAGTAGGCAGCGTAAAAGTCCGGGATCGTCTGGGCTTCTTCAATCACCCACTGTCGAGCAATCGCTTTGGCATCTTGTACGAGCATGATTCTCCTGTGGCTGGTGAGTGGGTGTTGAGTGTGCAAGCGCGAGGTCTACAAAAATAGGCTTAGCGAATCTTGCTGGCAGAGAAACCTTCCTTGGAGCCACCCAAGGGGTTCCCGGCTCCAA
>JBBQIG010000314.1:0-6406 GCA_038324715.1 Anaerolineae bacterium
CAGGTCTGTCTGGCTCACTGGGTACTCAAGATTGTCGAGATAGAGTTCAAGATCCACCATGACCGGATCGAATGTACCCCAGGCTCCAGCAGAGAGTGCATCAGGCCCACCCATTGTGTGGATTCCACCGTCCTCGTTAGAGAGATCCCACTCTGGAAGATCGTTCTCGGGATTCGGCTCATCTGCTTTGGAATCTAACATAGTCCCTCCTGTTCGTATTCCTATCGTCACGCCCACTGTGTAAATACTGTGTGGACAAAGTACACCACTTTACACAGTCCAGTGTGGGCAAAGTGAGTGCCAGTATGGTCTTCTATTATGGCACACGCGGCCCTGATGGATAAGGGGTCAAGGTAGGGCTGTCAGATATATTCTATGGTAGGCATGAGCGTACGCCCTAAGAGCAGGCATGAGCCGGTATGAGTGACCGTTGTGCTCACTCTGCGGTTATGAACTGCTCTCTTCGTCGGTCTGGAAGTACTTGGCAAAGGCATCTTCTAGCCCATTTTCTTCGTCCATGAGTTCTTCGAGTACCGCAAGTCTGCGCTCAAAGTCCTCTAAGGCTTCCTTGACCTTATCTGCCTCTTGTAAGTTTGCGATTGCTTGGTTTTTGCTCTCAAGAACTAGTTCTTGGTCCCCAAGCCGCTGAGCCACTTCGACTTCCAGGATGCGCTCGATAGCTTCTGCCATTGTGTTTCGGTATAGGTCGCGATGATGCTTGATCTGCTCTTTATAGTGATGCTGTAGCACCTCGGCGGAGGACTCTTGTAGCTGGCGCAGATCATCTGGGTCGACGTGGAGTAATTGAGTCATTGGGTAAAACCTCTGTAGATGAGTTTATCGATCAAAATGTGAAGTGGACTATGCAGTCGTGTCTGGGGTAAATATATCATTGGCGGGGTGATTTGACGATGGCATGACGCGACATCGGCGCATTGGAGTTACATTTGCAACTAAAAATATCCCTCTCCATCGCCTCATACTTCTGACAATGGGAAGGGATATTCTTCTGACAACTTTAACTTGTGTGTCGACGACAGGACTTGAACCTGCACACCCGTAAGGGCACCAGCCCCTCAAGCTGGCGCGTCTGCCATTCCGCCACGTCGACATACTGAGTGACTGAACAATAATATACTGCATGTGGGGAGTGAAGTCAAACTGAAGACATTATTTTTTGCTCGTGCTCGATTCTTGACAGGCGGCATGGCTTGCCCTAAGATCGCGTTTTGCATAGAGCGAATACTTTGCTTTGCAAGCTATCAAGTCAAACCGTTAAATAGTTATGAACAGTAATTTTGCAATAGATACCCCGAAGGAGTGAACGATGAGTGATGTGAATGCACAAGAAGTTGAAAAGCCAGAATCATTAGAATATCGCACCGAAGTTAAGCAACTGCTCGACATTCTCGCCCATTCTCTTTATACAGACCGCGAGATTTTTCTGCGTGAATTGATTTCAAATGCGTCGGATGCCTTGAACCGCTTGCAGTTTGAATCCCTCACCAATGCGGATGTGGTTGACCCCAATGCGGAACTGGCGATTTGGATTGAGGTTGATCCCGAAGCCAAGACGTTGGTGATACGCGACAGTGGCATTGGCATGAACCGCGAGGAACTGATCTCGAATCTGGGTACCATTGCCCATTCGGGAGCCAAGAACTTCTTGCAGAATGCGGACAAGGCCCAAGCCTCTGTGGAGGAGATCATTGGTCAGTTTGGCGTCGGTTTTTACTCTGTCTTCATGGTGGCTAAAGAGGTGAAGGTTGTTTCGCGCTCCTATCGCGCAGAAGATCATGCTTGGTCATGGGTTTCGCAGGGCGATAGCTCGTTTACAATTGAACCGGCGGAAGAGACAGCGCGCGGCACATCGATCCACATCCAGCTCAAAGAGGAAGATGGCGAGTTTGCCGATGGATGGCGGATCGAGCAAATTGTCAAGAAGCATTCTGACTATGTTTCCTTCCCCATCTACTTGGTAGAAAAGGATGAGGAGGGGGATGCCCAGAAGGAAGAAGGGCAAGAAGAGGGTCAGGAAGAAAAGAAGAAAGAGCCGCGTATTATCAACCGGCGCACGGCTCTGTGGCGACAGTCGCCCTCGAAGGTGGAGGAGGCTGAGTATAATGAGTTTTATAAGCAACTCAGCTTTGATACAAATGATCCGTTGATGCACGTGCACATGGTGGCAGATATGCCCGTGAATGTGCGTGCCATGCTCTTTGTGCCCTCCAAACGCGAGCGCGGCATGATGCAGCGGCGTCCTGAGAATGGCTTGCGTCTCTATTCACGCAAGATCTTGATTCAGAACAGCAACCAGGATCTGTTGCCAGACCATTATCGTTTTGTAGATGGGGTGGTGGATTCGGATGATCTGCCGCTGAATGTTTCGCGCGAGATGGTGCAGAGCAATCCGGTGATGCGCCAGTTGAAGCGGGCGCTGACCAACCGGCTCAACCGTGCATTGAAGGAACTGGCGGATGAGCAGCCAGAGAAGTATGTCACCTTTTGGGAAGAATTTGGGGTCTTTGTCAAAGAGGGTGTTGCCAGTGATCCGTCTAGCCAGGAGACATTAGTCGAATTGCTACGCTTCCGCTCTAGCAAGAGTGATGGTAAGTGGCTCTCTCTTGCCGAATATGTGGGGCGCATGAAGGCTGACCAAGCTGCGATCTATTATGTGCTGGGTGAGGATTTGAAATCGGCGGCACGCAGTCCCCACTTGGATGTTTTCCGCAAGCAGGAGATTGAAGTGCTTTATCTGGTTGATCCCATTGATGGCTGGGCGATGGCGATGCTGCGTGAAGCGCATGGCAAGCCATTGCGCAACGTGGATGATGCGGGGCTGGAATTGCCCGCCGATGAGGATGCGGCAAGCGACGAAAGCACACCGGCGCTGGATCAGTCTGCG
Organism: Anaerolineae bacterium; assembly: GCA_038324715.1. Lineage (GTDB taxonomy): Bacteria > Chloroflexota > Anaerolineae > Caldilineales > Caldilineaceae > QEUY01. The sequence continues at coordinate 2,906 of JBBQIG010000314.1, forward strand.
TTTGACCAGTTGATTGCACGCGCGGTGCAGTTGCTGGGTGATAAGGTGCGTGGGGTGCAAGAGGGCAAGCAACTGGTGGATAGCCCTGTGCGTTTGGTCTCGCCTGCGGATAGCTTTGATCGCGATTTGCAGCGGGTTCTGCGGCTGACCGAGGAGAGTTATGAAGCACCCAAGAAACTCTTGGAGCTAAACCGCCGTCATCCCATGATTGTGAATTTGGGGCAGATGATCGAGCGCGGGGGCGACAATTCAGCTAATGATGCTTTGATTGACGCAACTCTGCTCCAGCTTTTTGACAATGCACTCCTGCTGGAAGGGCTGCACGCAAATCCAGTTGATATGGTGGAGCGCATTCAACTGCTGATGGCTGAAGCTGTGGCGGCGCGAGCTAAAGCGGAATAAGGCCGAGCGCAACCAAAATTGCAAAGAGTGCTACCTGGTGGGTTAGGTAGATAATCAGGGAGTAGCGACCAAGCCACGCCAAGGCGCGTACGGGGAGCCAGTGGGAGACGTCTGGCACGAGGAAGCGTCGTCCCGCTGGCCCATACAGACTGTTGCCCAGGAAGATGCCCAGGAGCACCACGCCAAAATAGGGGATGACTGGGAAGTAGTCGACAGGGTAGTAGTTGGATGGTGTGAGACCCAGCCAAAGCAGCCAGGGAAAATCGAAGCGGGCGGTGAGCAAGAAGTAGCCCGCGATGAAGAAAGCACCCCACAGCAGCAGGTTGAGCCCGCGTTGGCGCAAGAGAGGATAGGCAGCAATGGTAGAAAAGCCGATGAGGTGGAGGATGCCAAAGTGCACATAGCCCACACCCGCGGCCCAGACAACGAGGCTGACCACCATGCCGTAGCCAAAGATGCGCAGGCCGCGCAGGAGGTAGGGGCGAAATGGCGGTAGGCTTTGGGTCTTCTCCCCCATGCGTTGCATGGCGACAACTGCCAGTGAAACACCCACTAAGATTAAGAAGAGGCTTGCCGTGGTGCGCTGGAAGTATTTCCAGAATCCTGCATACAAAACCAGGTTGGGAATGATCTGATAGTACCAAAAATCCCACATAAGGTGGAAGATCACCATCATCACAATGGCGACACCGCGCAGGCTGTCGATCTCCCAGTAACGTGTGCGGAGCGGTCTGCCGATTGAACGTTGTTGAGCAGGTGCAGCAGTGGTCACAGCCAAAACTCCTCCAAAAAGGGGTAAAATAAGAGATAGCAGTAGAACGCTGGGCTGGGCTGTTTGCACCATGCTCATGCGTTTTAGGTAAGAGTTCAAAAGCGTATTAGAGTGTTACTGAAATGAGCAGTAACAATATTATCAAGTCTACCGTAGGGAGGAAGAATGGCGAAACGTAAGGGATCGACGAGGAAGAGTGCAAGTACGCAGACACCTGTTTTGGCGGGTGCGCCACAAGCGGCTGCTCCAACCGTGAGTGCAGAGAATAGCCCCAAGCCAATGAGCAGCACGCCCAGCCGCAAGACGCAACTGCGTGAGGCGGCTGTACGCAAGAGAAAACAGCAGAACTATATGCTGATTGGTGCGGGGGTGGTCATTGCCCTGCTGATCGTGGTGGCGGTGGTGATGAACATTCGGAATAATCAGCCTGTGGTGGGCGAAACGACTTTTCCAACCCAGGGGAATCTGCATATTGCGTTGGGCAGCACGTCGTCAGTTCCCTATAATAGCACTCCGCCTACCACTGGGCCTCATTATGAGAATCTGGCGGCATGGGGGATTCATCGTGAAAATGCACGCTACGAGCATCTAATTCACAATTTAGAGGATGCTGGCGTTGTCATCTATTACCAATGTGAAGATGGCTGTCCTGAGTTAGTGGCAGAACTGGAAGCCGTTGTCGAGCCTTATCTCGCCGATGGTCGTCACGTTGTGTTGACCCGCAACGACCCGAACTGGGTGGTGGGTGGCAGTGCGACGCTGCACCAGGATATGGGCGCACGCATCGCGCTGACGGCATGGCGCAAGCTGTTGTTGATGGATGAGGTGGATGCGGAAACAATTCGCACCTTTATCGACCGCTATGAGGGGATCGACCATCATCGCGGGTAGGGTGTTTTAGGAGTAAAAATTTTTATCAAAAGGGGGATGACTGTCGAGTATGACGGTCATCCCCCTTTTCTGTTTACACAGTGACTGTGTAACCCTTTGTAGCGGAATCGGCACTACGTGTTCTTGAGGAGAGGCTGGTCTGGCTGGCGCACCCGATAGCCGTGGACTAGTAGACCTGGTCGTCCCAGGCTCTGCCCTGCAATTTGTGTATTCAGCGGGTCACGATAGCCGACGCGCACCATGCGTCGTGGCTCCTTCGTTGTGTTGATGTAGGATCCGTGGATCGTGTAAATGCTAAAGAGTACGACGTCACCGCGCTTGGCTGGGACAGGCACGGTCTCTTCCAAGCTATATTCGTCAGTGGGCAGATGTGGCGTACAGGGACCGCTTTCTGTTAGGGTGATATGTTCCAAGGCCCCAAGTTTATGTGAGCCATCCAAAAAGCGAATTTCGCCGTTGGCATGGCTGGTGTCGTCCAGATGCACGAGCACATCGATATAAGAGCCATTCGTGTGCTCATAAAATGGGTTGTCCTGGTGCATGGGGAAAGGGTGCCCTGTCTGCGGCGGCTTGATGTGCATTGTGGAGTGGTGCAGTTCGACGTTAGGACCGATGAGGTCGGCAATCGCTCCTGTCAGCTTAGGGTGCGTCACTGCCATGCTCCAGGCATCAGAATAGAGATGCAGATCATGCATCGCGGTCAACTGCGATTGTTTTTCTGTTGCCTCATCCATATACGCCTGTCGCCACGGGCCTGTCCAGCCAGGGCTGGTAAATGCCCAGTCCTCGACCAACCGATCCAAATCATTTGCCAGCCGATCTGTCTCTTCCGGCGTAAAGAGCTGTGGGATAAGGAGGTAGCCATGTTCGTTATAGAAGTCGATTTGCTCCTGGGTCAGCATTGTGATCTCCTGGTATTGTGAGTCTGATATTGTGAGTGAAGTAGGGGCAGAACACGGTCATGGGGATTGCGATAAACTCTCGTCGCTTATGCTAGTCTATCCCTACATTCTTGCCAAATGGTAGTTTTCTTATCCCGATCCCGACTTTGTGATACTGCTCGAACGGTTGCGACCACTCTTTCATGTCAACCTTGCATCAGGTTTTTCAGTTCGTTCCAAATTCACAGGTAAAGCGGCAAAGTTTCTTGCACCGCATCTACTCTTGTAAGCGTATGACAAACACATTCTGCTGTTTGGCTTTTTGATACAGCTTATATGGATACATGTCTGTATAGGTTCGCATTCCTAAAGGGAACAGAGTATCTCTTGTAGACGTCACCACTACAGGTAATGATCCAGCGCAATTCATTCTCTTTTTGATCCGTACATATGCAGTTGATTCACCCGCACTAGCATCTGCATTCGTAGCAGGGAGCCGTATAGTGGACCCAGGAAATTAGACAGTCAAAACGGCAAAAATAAAGTCCCAAAGTA
>JBBQIG010000315.1:0-6402 GCA_038324715.1 Anaerolineae bacterium
CAGTCGAACTCACACGACAACTTGAGATCAATGCCTTTCTACAGCCACCGGATACCACATGGCTCCGCCAGTTAGCCGCTTGGTCAGGCAACAGCCCTGTCGTTGCGCCCTATGGCACCAATGCCTGGGCCTACAGCAATCTGCCCTGCGAAACCGTGGTTATTGGCCCCGGTTCTATTGATCAGGCCCACGGCGACCGTGAGTGGGTAGAGCTTTCTGAGTTGGAGAAGCTTGCTCGGATCTATAGCCAGTGGTGGGGAATTAACTCCGCATGAATGCAACAGAGCCAACTTTTGTCCCAGGGTTAAGACTAAACCGAATCTTTTACTTTGACACGGTGCGCCCCTTGATCAACCAACATTTTCCAGGGCTGGTTCACAGCGCCGCACTCGTCGGCTATGGCTCCGATGTACTGGGCTATGACACGCTGACCTCAACGGATCACAACTGGGGGCCGCGACTCCAACTCTTTCTGTCACCCCAGGATCACGCCAGCTTAGCAACACAGCTTCACGACATGTTTAGCACGAACTTGCCGCCAACAGTTGAAGGCTACTCAACGCATTTTACCCAGCCCGATCTAGCCGACAGCAGCACGCAGCGCATGCAGCCCTATACGGGCGGCCCCATCGAACATCTCATAAAGATCAGCACCGTTGATCAATTTTTCACTTCTTCTCTGGGTATTGCCCTCGACACGCCCTTAACCGCATATGACTGGTTAGCTCTACCAGAACAGAAACTTTTGGAAGTAACAGCCGGAGAAGTCTTTCACGACGGACTACAAACACTTGGCACTGCACGCGCGCGCTTCGCCTACTACCCCCAAGATATATGGAAGGTAAGACTTGCCGCCCAATGGCAGCGCATCTCTGAAGAAGAAGCTTTTGTGGGCCGTACAGGGGATCTAGGTGATGAGGTAGGATCTTGGCTCATTGCGTCACGCCTGGTGCGCGACATCATGAAACTTGCCTTTCTCTACGCTCGTCACTACGCACCTTACAGCAAATGGTTTGGGACTGCCCTTTCTCGGCTGGCTATCGCCACAGACCTCTTGCCGCACATCCAGGCAATGACCACAGCAAGCGACTGGCACAGCCGTGAAACGCATCTGATTGCTCTCTATCAACGTTTGGCAATCGAACACAATCATCTGTCAATCACCACACCCATCTCCGCCTCCGCCCAAAATTACTTTGGGCGACCCTATCAGGTTATCTTTGCCAGCCGCTTTGCCAAAGCCATTAACGAGACCATTACAGATCCAGCCCTACAAAAGCTCGCGCAGTTTGGAGCAGTTGATCAATTTACGGATTGCGTCGCCATCCACAGTAATGGTAATCTTGCGGCATCCCTAAAAAGCATTTATCGACCCGATTCGTAATGCGGCATCGGCACAACCCAAATAATCAACATTAAGGAGAATCCGCCATGCGCCTTGTCCAATTCCTGACTGAAGCCAACGAGCGCCGCGTCGCCCTCGTCAGTCCAGATGGCTCAAAGCTCAACCTACTTTACAATACCCCATCAGTGCGCGAACTTGCCCTTGATGCCCACTTTCTTGAACAATCTCTGACCGATCTTATAAAGGCACGCGCGGGAGATGGCGAAGTAGACTATGCCGAAGTGATCAGCTCCAATCGGCTCCTGCTCCCGCTAGATCACCCTGACCCTGCCCACTGCTATGTCACAGGCACCGGGCTTGATCATTTGGGCAGTGCCAAAGCGCGCGACAGTATGCACGTCAAGCTGGCAGGAGCAACCGAAGAACTCACAGACTCCATGAAAATGTTCAAGTCGGGTCTAGAAGGTGGCAAGCCCGCGCCTGGTGAAATCGGTGTACAGCCAGAGTGGTTCTACAAAGGAGATGGAAGTTGGTTAGTCCCCCCAGGTCATCCCCTTGAATTGCCCGAGTTTGCATTGGATGGCGGTGAAGAGCCGGAACTGGTGGGGCTTTATGTCATCGGTGAAGAGGGCGTGGTTTTGCGCGTGGGGTTTGCATTGGGCAATGAATTCTCAGACCATATCCTAGAAAAACAAAACTATCTCTACCTTGCCCATTCCAAGTTACGCACCTCTTCCTATGGCCCAGAACTACTCATTGGGGATGCACCTGCCGACATTCAAGGCACATCACGTATCATTCGCGATGGCAGGGAGCTTTGGTCTGCACCCTTCCTAACCGGCGAAGAGAACATGACCCATACGATTGCCAACATCGAACATCATCACTTCAAATATGCCAACTTTCGGCGCGCGGGTGATATTCATGTGCACTATTTTGGGACTGCCACCCTCAGCTTTGCGGCAGGAATCCAAGTCCAGCCAGGTGATGTTTTTGAGATCTCGGCACCTGAATTTGGCGCACCATTGCGTAACCCACTGGTTGCCGTACCTGCTGCAACCTCTGGACCGGTCAAGATACTGACCTTATAGCACCAGCAAATATCAAGCTTTTTCATCTACCATGCTCGCCTACCCTGAGTGGAGCCTTACGCCATGTCGCCACGACTTGACGCCCATGCCCATTTCTTCTTCCCTGGCTATGTTAATCGATTGCCAGAAAGTTGCCGTCGTCAATCACCTGATGAAGTAACCCTCTACCAAGCTCATGCACAAGAGCACGAAATCGCTCAAGTCTTGGCAGTGGGATATGAAGGCGCGGCCTGGGCAGTGGGCAACAACCAGTACATCGCGTCGCTGGCACAGGAACGTCTCTGGCTGCGTCCAATTGCACACGTCAACGACGCCAGCCAACTTACACATGACCAATTATCGGCATGGCAGCACCAAAACTTTGTGGGAATCAGCCTACACATCTTTAGTACAGATCAAGCAGAGACACTCAGCCGCGTTCCCACTGAAGTTTGGCAATGGCTCTCTGAAAATGCTTGGCTGATTAGCATCAATTCTCACGGCGAACATTGGACAAGCTGGGAATCAATCCTCAGCCTCCACCCAGAGTTAATACTGCTCATTGCCCACCTCGGTCTACCACCCGCAATACAGGCACCTCTACCAATGGATGAGGTACGCTCGTCACTCAAATCTGTTTTGCAATTGGCATCTTTTGCCAACGTCCATGTCAAGTTCAGCGGATTCTATGCCCTCGCACAGCCAGAGCATGCCTATCCACATGTTACCGCGTGGCCCTACGCACAGGCCATCACAGAAATCTTTGGCACATCGCGCATTATTTGGGGATCAGATTTTAGTCCGGCGCTAGAGGTTGTGAGCTTTCCGCAAACTGTTGAGGTTCTCAATGCAATGGCATGGCTCACAGCCACGGATCTTACAGCCATCTATCACGACAACTTGGCCGCGTTACTCAAGGCCATAGAGCAAAGGAAACCGCAGCCATGACCGGCATACATCTTGAAACACAACAGAGAGTGGGCTTCATTGGCTTGGGCGCAATGGGCAGTGGCATGGCAGCATCGCTTCTGCGCGCAGACATTGCCGTGCGTGGCTACGACGTCAATCCCCAGGCCATCGCTCGCCTTGTCAGCGCAGGAGGCGAAGGTGCAACCTCACCAGCCGACGTAGCAGCAACTGTCAACACGCTCGTGCTCATGGTGCTAAACGGCGACCAAGCCGACCAAGCCCTCTTTGGTGAAAATGGGGCAGTGACAACGCTAGCCCCTGGCTCACTGGTCATGTTGTGCTGCACAGTAGCCCCCGCCTATGTGCGTAAGCTTGCCGAACGACTGGCAACGCACCAATTGCTCCTGCTGGATGCGCCAGTCAGTGGCGGAACTGCGCGTGCCGCCGATGGTCAACTCAGCATCATGGCATCAGGCTCTCCTGTCGCCTTTGACCACGCCGCCCCCCTACTCGATGCGTTGGCGGCAAATCTCTATCGCATGGGCGACGAGCCAGGTCAAGGCGCTACCATGAAATTAGTCAACCAGATTCTGGCAGGTGTACATATCACAGCCGCGGCAGAAGCCCTGGCTTTTGGCGCAAAAGCTGGAATTGACCCCAACCGCATCTACGAAGTAATCAGCAACAGCGCAGGCGCATCGTGGATGTTCCAGAATCGCGTCCCCCACATCTTAGCTGACGACTACACGCCGCAGAGTGCCGTCGAAATTTGGCTCAAAGATTTGGATCTCATCCTTGATACAGGCAAAGAGATGCATCTACCCCTGCCGTTGGTAGCCGTCGCTCATCAACTCTACATCATGGCGGCAGCTTCTGGTTACTCACGGTTGGATGATTCCGCCGTGATCAAAGTATTCGAAAAACTTGCCGACTTCCGCGTCCTCGACGCAGTAGATTCCCCTACAAACAATAGTACAGCCGATCGTTCCACCTCATAAGAACACTATACAAATAGGAGTCACAATCCATGCGTAAACCTATCGTCTCTGCCAAAGGTGCCAAACCCAAAGGCCCCTATACTCCCGCAATTCTAGCCCAAGGCCCCATGCTCTTTGTTTCTGCCCAAGGGCCATTTGACCCGGCATCTGGTGAGCTAAAAGCTCAAACAGCCACTGAACAGGCGCGCCAAGTCTTTGAAAACATAACGGTCTTACTTGAAGAAGCAGGTGCTACATGGGCAGATGTCGTCAAAACCCAAATCTTTTTGGCCGACTTTGCTGATTTCGCAGCCATGAACGAAGTCTATGGCGAATATGTCAGTGAACCCTACCCGGCGCGCACCACAGTTCATTCAAAAATCGGGCAATCATTGGTCGCTGCCGATGTAATCGCAGTGTTGCCAGAGAAGTAAGCAGCAAGCGCAAGTTAGCAAACGGAATCCAGCACAGAGTCGCTTCAAGAGCCGCGTGAAACAGACAGAGATTTAACCTTTTCATCGACATTCATCAACAAGGAAACTACTATGCGTTTAGCGGGTCGTGTTGCACTGGTCACTGGTGGGGGTTCCGGTATCGGCCAGGCGATCTCGTTGCTCTTTGCCCAAGAAGGAGCCAAAGTCGTCGCAGTTGATCGTTATATCGAGCGCGCTCAGGGGACTGTGGAGCAGATTCGTGCTGCCGGAGGCGAGGCGCACGCCATCCAAGCAGATGTTTCCATTCAAGCAGATGTTACGGCAATGGCCGAAAGCGCCCTCGTAACATATGGTAAAGTTGATACACTGGTAAACAACGCCGCCATCTCACTGGGTTCCGATATCCTGACCATTGATGAAGCCACATGGGATATCAACATTGCAGTGGTGCTCAAGAGCGTCTACTTGTGCAGCAAAGCGATTTTGCCCAACATGCTCGCCAACCAACAAGGCTCCATTGTCAACATTTCCTCAGTCAATGGATTGACAGGCATCGGCGAAGAAGCCTATAGCGCAGCCAAAGCCGCAGTCATCAACCTCACCCAGAATATGGCGGTACGCTACGGACGCCAGCAGGTGCGCGCCAACGTCATCTGTCCCGGCACAATCCAAACTCCGATTTGGGCTGAACGGCAACAGAAAGACCCCGATGTCTTCAAAAAGCTTGCGAGGTGGTATCCACTGGGCCGCGTCGGCCAACCCCAAGATGTCGCACGCGCGGCACTCTTCTTGGCTTCCGACGATGCAGCCTGGATCACGGGAGCCGTCCTTAATGTGGATGGTGGACTCATGGCAGGTGCTGGCAACTTTGCAGATGACTTAGGGGCCGAATAATACACCGAGTTGCAACGAGTAATAAAACGAGTAATAAGAGGAGAGTGAGCAAAAGCAAATGAAACAGACAATTTGCTTTTGCTCACCCCTGTCTACCCAGTCAAGGTGTGTGATAATCTCACATGACTACCGAATGTTCTTGCCAAAAGAATAGTGCTACCGCAGTTGTTCAAGTATCTCAAGTGTTACAGGGTTCTCACCTGCTCGCAAACCAACAATGAGATCATCATAAATATGCCGTGAGTGCAACTCTGACCAGACTTCCGGCTGCGTCTCTAACCATGCAACATAAAGCTCCAGATCGTCGGCAGCTTCATCCAGCCTGCCAAGTTGTGCCAACACCAACCCACGCCCATCACGCGTTGAACCCGACGCATCCTGCTCCACAGCCGCATCACAATGGTCAAGCGCTTCTTCTGGCATGGCATCAAGCGCATAGCCCCAACAGAGCGCATGTTGGGCAGCCCAAAAGGTGGGCGCAATGCGCAAGACTTCTTCCAAATCGGCAACCCACTCTTCCTGCTTGTCGAGACGAATATTCGCCAGACCACGATTATAGTAAGCTCGATAAGACTTAGGATCGCGCTCGAGCACCTGCGTCAGATCGGCTAATGCAGCATCCATATCCCCTTCAAGATTGCGTCCATAATAGGAAATCGCACGGTTAATATGCGCGTCAGCATGATCAGAGCGAATCTCAATCGTCCACGTAAAATCCTCAATGGCTTCATTCAAATTGTCCATCTCAGCGGTCATCCAGTAGCGTGTGAGAT
>JBBQIG010000316.1:0-6401 GCA_038324715.1 Anaerolineae bacterium
TCTCCAAGTCGCCAGCCATGTGACCCGCCAAGCGATAGGTAATCCCTTCAATAAAGGTGGGGCCTTTACCCGCACGCGCTCGTTCTGCGGCTTCGCTGACTGCAGCATGGACAACTTCCACGTCGTTGCCATCAATCTGTAGCCCACGCATCCCATAACCTTCTGCCCACTTGTAGATATCAGTCACCGATGTCGCACGATGAATCGGGGTCATCTCGGCATAGCGATTGTTTTCACAATAGAAAATAACGGGCAGTTTCCAGTTGGACGACATATTGAACGTTTCGTGCATCACACCCTGAAAGAGTGCACCTTCGCCAAAAAAGGTAATGGCAACACGCTCATCGCCACGAATCTTAGAAGCAAGCGCCATGCCCGCGGCATGCGGAACCTGTGCGCCCACAATGCCATTTGAACCCATAAGCCCCAGTGCGGGGTCTACAAAGTGCATAGAACCACCCTTGCCTTTGGCAAAGCCGGCACGCTTGCCCAGCACTTCAGCAACGGCTTCCTTAATATCCATCCCACGCGCCAACGAATGATGATGGCCACGATAGGTACAGGTTAGATAGTCTGTGGGTCGAAGGGCTGCGGCAGTACCCACTGCGGCACCTTCGTGACCGATTGCGGTGTGCATAGCCCCGCCGATCTTCCCAGACTCTGCCAGCTCCAGTAACGATTCTTCTGTGCGGCGAATCGTGTACATGCTGCGATACATCTGCGCAAGCTGCTCATCTGGGAGCTTACTCGGCTTTACTTTTGATGCCGCGTTGGAGGAAAGTACGCTGGCTTGTACTGAGGTTGTCATGAAGGCATCCTTCCTTTAAACAAAATGACGATACAGAGGAGACATCCTCGCCTTGCCAACCTCTGCTCAAAATACTCAAAATACAATGTCACCCATGAAAATGAGCGTTAAAATATGGAGCTAAATCACCATGCCAGTATCACCACTTCTTCAATCCAGTTCAAAAAATCTAATAGCAAAGTCAACCTGATGACTGGCAATATAAATGCGCTGCCTGCCTGATTTCAGGTATGCGGCGCTTAACACTCTAATAATTCAAATTCTAATACGCCCGTCAGGACGCGATAGTAGATTATACCATACAACTTTGACCCTCCAATTCAGTCTATGCAGATGGAAAATCTATCCAGTACTCCTGATTCTAGTCACGAACCATCTTTGCGACGAAAATGCCCAGAAGAGAGGCAAAAGAACCACTGCTAGAGCATAGCGCAAGCAAGATGTAGAGGCTGTCTGATTGCCTACCAATTTAGTCCAAATTTTACAGAGACCACGCCAAATGCTATGCTGTTTGCACGTAGAAGCTCTACCTTACTCTGGCTACCTCTTGCACAGAGGTCTGCAAGAGTTCATCTATATAGTCTACTCATCATAAAGCTAGGCTGTATGAAGGTAGGCTGTATGAAGGTAGGCTGTGGCTGGAAGTGGCAGATTGCCCCAGCCGCACCTTTTGCATGATGCTTAATATTGCTGCTCGATAGGGGGCTTACCATGTCTATATCTTCTGGCTCTTCATCTTCTGGCTCTTCTGGAGCGGATGAACCCCCAGTTACCACCACAGTGACCACCAATGGAACAACCTCTGCGCCCTCTACACAGGTTGCCAATCCCGCTTCACAAGTTCTCCCTGGCTCCACGGATGCTGTCCATGCTGGTGAACGACGTTTTCGCTCGCACGAGAGTCTCACCGTCCCTATTGTCCAAACATCGGTCTATACCTTCCGCAATACCACGGCGCTGGCAGACTATCTCGACGAAAAGATGTTTTGGGACGAGCCGGAGCGCGAAGATTATGGGCGCTATGGCAATCCCACAGTCCGTGCGGTAGAAGCCAAGTTAGCGGCACTAGAGGGCGCGCAAGATGCCATGTTGGTGAGCAGTGGCATGGCGGCTGTCACTTCAACGCTACTTCTGCTCCTTAGCAGTGGCGATCACTTGATCCTCACCCATGAGTGCTACCATAGTACTCTGGAATTTTGCCAAAACTTCTTGCCTCGCTATGGCATTGAGTCAACTGTCATCCCTTGTGGCGATTATGAAGTGCTTGAAGCTGCCATCCGCCCAAACACAAAATTGATCTTCTCCGAGTCGCCCACCAATCCATTTATGCGTTGTCTGGATTTTCCAAGACTGGTGGAGATTGCTCGCCGTCACAAATTAAAGACAGTCATTGACACCACCTTTGCCACCCCCATGAATCTGCGTGCGCTTGAATATGGCGTGGATATTGTGATTCACAGTGTCACAAAATACCTTGCGGGTCATAACGATGTGATGGCAGGGGCAGTGATTGGTAGCTATAGTGACATCACGGCACTACGTAAGGCGCAATCGACATTGGGCTGCATTGTCGATCCCCATGCCGCCTACCTGATCTTGCGCGGCATCAAAACGCTGGCACTGCGAATGCAGCGACACAACGCCAATGGTTTAGCGGTTGCCCGTTTCCTGGAAGATCATCCCAAAGTACGCAAAGTATGGTATCCAGAGTTGGAAAGCCATCCTGATCATGCAGTAGCCATGGCAACCCAGCAAGGCTTTAGCGGCGTAGTCTCTTTTGAAATTGAGGGCGACGCGGCAGTGGCCTATCAATTTATTGACGCGCTCAAAATTCCCACAGTTGGTCCCAGCTTGGGCGGTGTCGAAAGTCTCATTAGTCCCTTGGCACTGATGGGCTTTGCCGACGTAGATCCCGAGGAGCGACTTGCGCTAGGAATTCGTGACGAACTCATCCGCTTCTGCATCGGCATTGAAGAGACCGAAGACCTCATCGCCGACCTAACACAAGCCTTCGACCAGATCTAGTTGACCACCCGTTGACCACCCCTTCCTTGGAGCTCCCAGCTCCGAGGAAGGTCAAAACACACGCACCTCCCCCTACACCCACCAGAGTATTCCTGCAGACCCCCTGCACGCCTCCTACGTCAAAGCTGCAACAGGGGGTACGTATATCCCTAGCTCCAAACAACAAAACAGCCTCCCGAAGTATGCGCTTCTGGAAGGCTGTTGCTTTACGTCTATAGAAGGAAAAACCTTCCTCGGAGCTTGAAGCTCCAAGGAAGGAGTGATTATTCGGCCTTCTTCGCGGTTCGTTTGGTCGTGGCGGGCTTTTTGGTCGCGGCCTTCTTCGTAGTCGTTGTGCTAGATTTCTTAGTCGCAGCTTTCTTAGTCCCTGCACTCTTCGTCTTTGAAGTGCTGGTCTTACGCCCGCGTGCAGGCTTACTTGGCCCACTAGCGGCCTTTGCTGCCAACCAGGTCAGCGCCTGATCCAACGTCACCGCTTCTGGAGTGATCTCCTTCGGGATCGTCGCGTTAATCTTGTCATGCTTGACATAGGGGCCATAACGTCCAGACAAGATCTGCACGGGGCCACCCTCAGGGTGTTCACCTAACTCACGCAGTACCGCAGCACTCCCACGCGTACCCGCACCACGACGAGCAGGAGCCGCATTCAGCACTTCAATCGCACGATCTAAGGCAATCTCCAAGACATCATCTGGGGCCTTCAAGCTTACAAAGCGCCCATCATGCACAATATAAGGGCCAAAGCGCCCAACACCTGCTTGCACAGGTTTACCGCTTTCAGGATTTTCCCCCAACGTGCGTGGCAAGCTCAACAACTGCAAGGCCACATCAAGCGTCAACTCGCTTGGTTCCATGCCCTTGAGTAAACTTGCGCGCTTGGGCTTGCTCTTTGGCTTACCTTCTTCGGCCTCACCCAACTGCACATAGGGGCCATAGGGGCCAACCTTGAGCAGCACAGGCAACTCCGTCACAGGATCATTGCCCAACGTGCTTGGCCCTTCGCTCTTCTGCGCCAGAAGCTGCGAAACTAGCTCTTTGCTCAAATCGGCAGGCGGCATGTCGGGCGGGATACCAGCGGTCAGCCGTTCTCCATTTTCCTCACGCGCCACATAGGGACCAAACTGACCAATGCGTACCTCAGCGTCAAGTTCATCTAACTCTACAGAACTAACAACGCGCGGGTCGATTGCCGTCTCTTTCGTTCGCACCTGGTTTTCCAACCCAGCTTCGCCTTGAAAAAACGCACGCAGATAACTCAGCCAATCCAAATCACCCGCAGCAATATCATCTAGCTCCTGCTCCATGTGGGCAGTGAACTTGAAGTCAACCAAATTATGAAAGTTGTCCTCCATCAGCTTGGTCACAGCGAAAGCCGTAAAGGTCGGTACCAATTCCTTGCGCTGTTTAAAGACATAACCGCGCTCCTGGATGGTGTCAATAATCGAGGCATAGGTGCTGGGGCGACCAATCCCCTCAGCCTCCAATGCCTTGACCAAGGTTGCTTCCGTATAGCGCGCCGGTGGCTTGGTTTCGTGACCTACGGCATCCAAATCACGGCAATCGACTTCTTCATCGACACTTAACGGAGGCAGGGGTGACTCCTGACTCTCCAACGCAGCCTCTGGGTCATCGGAACCTTCCACATAGGCACGGAAAAAGCCCGCAAAAAGAACATTGCGCCCTGTGGCACGGAAGATTGCATCTTCCACTTGCAGCGTTGCCGTGGTAAAGCGCAAGCGAGCGTTCGCCATCTGCGTCGCCACGGTGCGCTTCCAGATCAGGTCATAGAGGCGTGCCTCGGTGCCACTCAGTGGCAACTGGTCAACTGGCAACATGCGTTCACCCGCTGGGCGAATCGCATCATGTGCTTCCTGGGCACTCTTGGCTTGCGTTTTGTAATGGCGTGGCTTCTCGGTTAAGAACTCTGCACCATATAACTCTTCAATGCGTTGGCGAGCAGCACCAATAGCCTGTGAACTCAGATTCACCGAATCGGTACGCATGTAGGTGATATAGCCATTTTCATAAAGCGATTGGGCAACGCGCATTGCTTCCTTTGCGCCCAGCCCCAACTTGCGGTTGGCTTCCTGTTGCAACGTGCTGGTGGTAAAAGGAGGCGCAGGAGAACGCTGTTGATCCTTCTGCTCCAACTCCGTCACCCGCCATTGACCAGCCAACAAGCGCTCACGCAGCGACTCGGCCTGCGCTTGATCGAGCAGCAGCAATTCTTTGTTGCCGCGCTTGCCTACTGCAACTTGCCCTGTCGCCTCATCAAAGTCGCGCCCACTGACAACACGCACCCCGCCAACACTCACCAACTGCGCGGTGAAGCGATGTGCTGCTTGATCCGGTCGCTTGTTGAGGTGTGCTGTTAGATCCCAGTAGCTACCCGACCGGAACGCTCGGCGTTCACGCTCGCGCAGCACCAAAAGCCGCACAGCCACACTTTGCACACGCCCCGCCGAAAGTCGAGGCGCAATCTTTTTCCAAAGCAAAGGCGAGATCGTATAGCCCACCAGCCGATCCAAAATGCGCCGCGTCTCTTGTGCGCGAACCAAGTTTTGGTCAATGGAGCGCGTCTCACCTAACGCTTGCAGAATCGCCTCGCGCGTAA
The DNA here is from genome assembly GCA_038324715.1 of Anaerolineae bacterium. Classification (GTDB taxonomy): domain Bacteria; phylum Chloroflexota; class Anaerolineae; order Caldilineales; family Caldilineaceae; genus QEUY01. Next base: position 5,448 of record JBBQIG010000316.1, read on the forward strand.
TCTCATGGAAGACCATGCGCTGTACGGGCACTTTGGGCTTCAAGACTTCGCTCAAGTGCCAACCAATGCTCTCGCCTTCGCGGTCTTCGTCCGTCGCAAGAATCAAGGTGTCGGCCTTTTTGAGCAATTCCTTTAAAGTAGCGACAACCTTCTTTTTGCTGGCGGGAATCACATAAAGCGGGTCAAAGTCATGTTCCACATTGACCCCCAAGCGTGACCATGATTCCCCTTTATGTTTTTCAGGAATCTCGCCAGCCGAAGCGGGTAGATCGCGTACATGCCCCATGCTCGCTTCTACACGATACCCCTCGGGCAAAAAGTTACGGATCGTCTTTGCTTTGGTTGGAGATTCCACAATTACTAATTTAGTCATAAATACTATAAGTCCAATCTGCGCGATTCAGTTACTCGGCGCAGTGAAGCGCAAATGCACTCCACGAATCTATCTTTCCGAAAGTTATCAGCCCAAAACCTATAAATCTACAGCAATTTAAGTGGCGACAGGCTATTATAGGCACAACCTTGCCGATTCTCCACAAAAATGATTTCGCACAAATCATCTTAATTAAACAGCCAACTACACTTTGTCTCTATAGTTTACCAATCAATTGATCAAAAATAGGTAGAGTAATTTATAACACAAGACTAATTGTTCAAGAGCTGATCAAGTTGATTAACAAGTTGATTAAGAGGACGCTGTGAACGCCCATTTGCATACATTTGCGAAGAAATGTCAAGAAATGCAAACAGACGTTGCGACCAAGAAGTTACCATGACACGCAACTGGAGCCAGTTCCTTGCTCGCACCCAAAGCTAGTGCTATGATAGGTCTATGTCCAATCAGAATCTCGCTTTACTGAATGAAGCACGTCAACGTGCGCTCGATATCATACATCAATGTGTTACGCCGCACGGTTTTCGCGCTTCATCACTTGTCGCGGGCTATCCCCAGGT
>JBBQIG010000317.1:0-6393 GCA_038324715.1 Anaerolineae bacterium
ATGTGCTCAGGAGGGTGAGTTGCGAGATATTGCCATGCACTGAGCGCAGCTTTAGTGCCTTCACCAATTGAAGTCAGTATCTGTTCAGCATGAGTATCTGTTACATCACCCGCCGCAAAAAGACCTGGTACGCTTGTCTCACAGCGTTGATTGATAATGACATGACCTTCTTCGTCCACCTCTGCTAGATCACGGACGATTTCATTGTTGGGAATGAGTGCTGTTTCGACAAAGACTCCATCTACCGCCAGTTGGCGAGTTTCGCCATTGATCCCGACTAAGTTGATGCCGGTAACAAAATCGTCGCCAACAATAGCTTGCACTTCCCACTGAACAAAAGAAGCGATATTGGGCAAAGCCAAGATCTGCTCAGCTTCGGGCAGTTGGGTCATGGCGTGTGGCAAGGGTGTAATCAGGTAGATTTGGCGGGCAATGGGCGCTAGTTGAAGGGCAGCAATCAACGCACGCAGGTTGCTGCCCACTACGGCGACATCGCGACCTTCAAAATAGGGTGCATGGCTAAGTGCAGAAAAGCTAACACCTTTGCCCCAGAATTCTTTCTCCCCTTCTACATAGAGGCGTTGTGGCTCTGCTCCTGTGGCAAGAATCACGGCGCGCGCTTCGACTGTCGAATTATTCGCCAATTGCAGCGTAAAGTTGCCCAGATCGGTGCGGGTAATCTTGGTGGCTTGATCGATGATGTGAATGATTGACTCTGATTCGAGAATCGCCTGCTCGAATTGCAGGATTAATTCTGAACCCCACACATTCCTCATAAGTTGTAGATCGCGCAGGCCAAAGGAATAGTTAACCTTGCCTCGAAGCTCTGGTGCAATAATGGCGGTATGCAGGCGTGCATGAAGAGCATAGCAGCCTGCAACTAGCCCAGCGGGACCACCGCCGACAATAACCACGTCATAAGGAGACATAAAAGAACTTTCTTTTGGGCAAGTGGTCAGATAGGGGCGAAATTATTTATACAACTCATTGAGATACAACTCATTGAGATAGAGTATGTAGATGCCTGACTACTTGTTGACATGCAGCGGTTGAGGGCCTCCGGCAATAACTTCTTTGGGAACCTCGTTGCTGAAACGAGCAAAATTTTGGCGAAACATTTCGGCAAGTTTGGCGGCTTGCAGGTCATACTCTGTGGGATTGGCCCAGGTGCGCCGCGGGTCTAACACTTCGCTGGAGACACCAGGGCAGCTTATGGGAACCTCTAGGTTGAAAATTTCATCGCGACGGGTGGGAGCAGTACGCAAAGTACCGTCAAGTGCCGCTTGGATCATGGACCGCGTAAAACTTATATTCATGCGCTTGCCCACGCCATAGGGGCCGCCACTCCATCCAGTATTGACCAGCCATACATCCACCTGATGCTCGTCAATGCGTTGGCCCAAGAGTTTGGCATACTCGACCGCAGGCAATATCATGAATGGCTCTCCAAAACAGGCGCTGAAGGTGGCTTCAGGTTCGGTAATCCCCTTTTCTGTGCCTGCTACTTTGGCTGTGTAGCCAGCAAGGAAGTGATACATAGCCTGGGCGGCTGTCAACTTGGCGATGGGAGGCATGACGCCAAAGGCATCGGCGGTGAGCATGATGATGTTGGTGGGATGTCCGCCCACCCCCTCGTCCGAAGCGCGCGCAATAAAGCTGATCGGATAGGCGGCACGCGTATTCTCGGTGAGCGAATCATCATCCAGATCAACTTGCCTTGTCTCTGGATCAAGGACTACATTTTCAAGAATGGTGCCAAATCTGTTTGACGCTGCAAAGATGTCCGGCTCGGCAGTAGCTGAAAGGTTGATGGTCTTGGCATAGCATCCCCCTTCCAGATTGAAAATACCATGTCTGCTCCAGCCATGTTCATCATCGCCGATGAGGATGCGCGAAGGATCGGTTGATAAGGTGGTCTTGCCTGTGCCAGAAAGCCCAAAGAAAATTGCCGAGTCGCCGTTTGGCCCATAATTGGCAGAGCAGTGCATGGGTAGAACATTGCGAAAGGGCAACAGATAATTCATGGCGCTAAAGATTGACTTCTTAACCTCACCGGCATATTGCGTGCCGCCGATCAAGACCAGCTTTTTCGCAAAATGCATGATGGCAAAGGTTTCCGAGTTCGTGCCATCTTGCTCGGGAATGGCATGAAAGCTTGGAGATTGTATGACTGTAAATTCCGGCACAAAATCCTTAAGTTCTTCTTGGGTGGCTGGAATGAACATGTTGCGGGCAAAGAGTGATTGCCAAGCATCCTCGGTGATGATTCGCACCTTCATGCGATACTTTGGATCTGCCCCAACGAAACAATCTTGTACATAAAGCTCACGCCCTTGTAGATAGTCCATGAGTCGTTGATGGAGGCCATCAAAGTGAGCTTCTGAAATAGGCTGGTTAACTTTTCCCCAAGCCACATGGGCTTCTACGCTTGGCTCTCTGACGATAAATTTATCTTTGGGCGAGCGGCCTGTGTGCCGACCTGTTTCGACCACCAGAGGGCCATTTTCGGCCAAGCGGCCTTCGTCGCGCCTAATGGCATGTTCGTTAAGACTGGGAGTGCGGAGCGTCCAGTGAATCGTACCCGGATTACGGATGCCATGATTTTCCAGGCCATAGTTGCTTTGCTGTGTTGCCATAAAATCTTTCTCCTCGATCCTAAACTTCCCATGTCTACTGCTTGAGTCGATAAGAGTCGTGCTGCTGCACCTTGTGTACTGTGCTCTTGTAAGACTTCACTTTTGTGAGCATCTAGAGGTTGTTTTCCTGTGACTTTACTATCTATGCTTTCTTTTCTCGGTGACTTTGCTACAGTTTAGGTGAAAATGCGAAAAAAGCACTACACAAAATGTCCAGGAATAAGTCTACGTTTTACACCAAATGAGTCTATCTATCAGTCCCACCTATGCTGTTCCACCTGCCCTGTCCCACTGTTTACTCTGTGGTACGGAGTTGCACCCAAACCAACGGTAGCAGCATCGCAATAAAGACGACAAGCCCCGTGCCCCAAACCCGCAAGCTTCCTTGTAGCCAACTTCCTCCGGGCAACAGCCCCAAGCCATAGAGAATATAGGCTCCCAGTCCACAGTTCACAGCCCACAACATGCTGTGGACAAGGGTTTGGCGGGGGAGTACACGTACCTGCACCACCACAAGCAACGAGAGCATTGCCATCATCGTGAGCAGCGCCACCATAAAGGATACGACAGTTAAACGTGTTTCGTTCGCTAGAGGCTCCACAACTTGGCTGTTCTCTGTTGTATTGGCGGGCAGGGCCTCGGTGTTGACCAGTGCTGTTTCGCTTACGGCTTCTGTGGGCAGGGGCGTTGCTGTATCACCTTGAATGCTGAGCGCAACGGCTTCAGTGGAAGATGCTGCCCCAGCGCGTGCTGTAATCTGCGCCACACCACCGCGTGAGATCACCACATCGCGCGCTGCGATACCATTTTGCGTGGATACCGTCTCCATTTCACGCGCCGTGCCTTCATCATCATAGGCTATCACGACTTCAACCGGCGTGCCATTGCGTACAGGATGCCCATTGTGGTCGAGGATTGGCCCTGCTTGAATGCGAATGAGCGTTCCTAGATCCACAGGTACTGGCGCACCGGCGTTGGATGCTTCTCCGGCGAGGATAGTGCCATCATCGGGCGCTAGCACAAGCAAGTCAATTGGCTGCGATGGATCGGGGCTGAGGCGATCGGTCAGGTTGGCAAATCTTGTGCCTGCTACACTCACGGGAGGCGCACCCGCAGGTGTGTAGGCCCGGAAGAGCGCACGCACAGCACTTTCTAGAAAAGGTTGTGTTTTGCCATAGACGCCGTAATAGCCAGTAAGTTTGCTGATCTCTGTCGCATCTAAGAAATAGGGCGCATTCAAAGCCAAAACCACAATTCGTTTGTTGGCTCGTTGCACACCAGGCTGGTTTAAGAAGTCTTTGACCACATCACTCGTAGGAAAGTTTGTTGTGTCCACATCGAGCATGGCAAAGATAATCCAGTCCGCTTCATCAATAAGCTGACGGGTTTTGCTATCTTTATCTGAAATCGCTTCGGCTGTTTCCCCGTTGTTTACAGGGTCGGGCGTGGGCAGGATGAGTGGGGTAGGCGTGGGCAAGAGCGCATTGGCAGTTCCGCTGGATTGCGGACTGGCTTCTGCATCTAGCGCCTGCGCCACATCGGCAAAGGTCAAGCTGACTATTTGCTCTGGTCTTAACTGTCCGGTGCCATTTGGTCCATAGAGTCGTGAAATAATGGAGGCTATTTCATCGGGTCCTACGGCAGTTTCAGCAATACAGATGGTACATTCGCGTACCAAGCGGCTGTCGGTGACAACTAAGATACTATCATCGACCTGGGGGAGGCTTTCTGCCACCGCGGTTGGGTCAGGATAGAGAATCGTGAATGATTCGCGCGCAACTTGTCCCATGGTAATTAGCGCTTCGGCTTGCGCTGTTTCGCTCAGGGTTTGCAGCGTCTCTTCGTTTACTAATACATTGGACAAGGGAATGAGCGGCTGGCCCGCGGTCACTTCTGTGCTGACAGGTGTGTTATAGAGTCGCAGCTTGAGCGTGAGAATACGCCGCACAGATGCATTCACCTGGGCTGCAAAATCGGCGTCACGGACAAATCGCTCTTGAAAAAAGCCAATTGTCTCTTTGATGTTGAGCTTTTTGCTCTCCCACTGATCATCCAGGCTAAAGCGATCCAAGTAAAGCAGATCATGACCCGCAGTAAAGGCATCCATTGCCACCCGCCGGTAGGGAAATTCTTGTAGGGTAGGATCGTAATAGCTGCGGATTGCGGGCGCACCGAGCATGTTACTCATCATGACGCCCCCTTTGGCGTGCCATTCTGCCAAACCAGGGCGCGCCAACAATCCTGCCAATTCAGGCGCAAGGCTAATGGGCGTATTGCGTCCCAAGCTTGCACCTTGCAGTCCACTGTAGCGGATGTGGCTGGACATCATGCCATCGGTTACACCTGGATCGCCGTTGGGCAAGATACTTGTGGCGGCGGCACGTGTTACCGCCAAAAACGGAGGCAGTGTTACCCGCTCTAATTCGGCTGCGCTACGTTGCACTGTGGCAACCTCTTGGTCGGGAAGCCGATCGGCGTCACCTGCACCCGGAAAATACTTGGCAATGGTTGCCACCTGTCGCCCACTGCCCACATGCACACCGGCAATATAGGCGCGCCCCATTTGGCTCACCCAATCTGGATCACCGCCGAAGGATTGCAATCCTAAGGTTCCAACTGCGCCGCTCTTGGGCTGGTCAAGCACATTAAGGTTGGGGCCCAGCAGCAGATTGACCCCAACAGCATTCAACTCGCGCCCGATGATTTGTCCAACCTGGTAGGTGAGTTCAGGGTTCCAGGTTGCCCCCAATGCCATTGCGCTGGGGAGTGGCGAAAATCCTCGTCTTAGCATTGTGGTGGGGAGACCATCGCCATTCTGCTCCACCGCGACCAACAGCGGCAGGTTGACGGGGGGTACGGTGGTCACTTGTTCCATGGAGACCGAACCGGGTGGGGGCCATGTCTCATCGCTCACTGGCTCGAGCGCGCGATCCGCGGGGAGCAGCAAGCCCAAGGTGAGGGCTTGAAGCCGATTGACCAGTGTGGCGACTTGTGTGGGGGTGTTAATGCCGCGTTCATTGACGAAGTTGTTGTTGCGCGTGCTGAGAACTACGCCACCAACACGATAGCCATAGATTAACTCGGCAATATCACTATCAAAGCCCGCGCTACTTCCTTCAAACCCAATAATAAAGAGTTGACCTACGCGGTCGGCAACGCTCATCTGTGCCAAGATTGCATCTACTTGTCCTGCAAGGGCCGTTGCGTCTGCGCTTGCAGGGGTAACGGTTGGCAATAGTGCAGGCGGGACAACTGTGGGTAATGGGGAAACCGTTTGTGCTTGGATGGGGTGAGGCACAATCATGGTCGTGATCAACACCACGATTAACCAAGCACGAAAGTTATATGGAATCAAAGTCATAATCGAGAACAGGGAGAAACGGGAATATAAGCAAAAAGCATGTTCATAGTGATCAGTATAACGCCAAGTGCACTTACCGCAACAAGTATGCTCTTGCAAACTGTCACAGAAGTAGGTACATCAGTAAAGGTATGTGCAAGATAACAGTGGGAGATTGGTAAGCACGGTTGTAAGCGCAGTTGTAAGCGCAGTTTTAAGCACAGTCACAAGCACAGTCACAAGCACAGTCACAAGCACAGGAAACTAATGTAAAAAGCACAAAATTAGGTAGCACAGTCACAGCTATCAGCATAATCACCAGCTACAAGTATAGCCATTGATTTAAAAATAACAAAGTGATCGTCAATAATCATCATCATAAACGTCTATATAAAAGAGTGCAAGATTATTTGCAGA
>JBBQIG010000318.1:0-6391 GCA_038324715.1 Anaerolineae bacterium
TCATAAACCCGATTGTCCACTTACGATGTTTGGAAAATTAAATTCCGAAATACGCCTTATCTATAGCAAAAGGGGGCCGATTGCTTGACGCAATCGGCCCCCTCTTTTTTATTGGACAGTTCGGAACGATAACAGGTCTCCACGGACTCAAGCCCCTGGCAATCGGGCAATCTACATTGAAACGCCCAGCAATCCGCGCGTCACCTGGAAGTCAATATTGCCAAGTTGGTAGAGGTGCGGCGAATAAGCATGTTCTGACACAGCCGCAATGCGCTCTAAAATCTGTGTGGGCCATTGCTCTGGTGCGCCTTGCAGCCATAAGTCCAAATCGGGACCAAAGGTCTGCTGCACTTCGACCTGATCGGTAATCTGCAACATCGGGATCATCGGATGCGTTTGCAGCGGATGTTCACCCACACAAGCCACAATCACATCCACACCTGTTGCCCCCAACCCCGTAAGCGTCTCCACCCAATGCGAGGTAGGCGTCTCCATCACATGCAAGCCACCACTGTGCATCGGTTCGCCATAGGCAAGCGTAGGCAACGCGGGCTGCGTTCCCAATGTGGCGCTCAAGTATTCAGGGATAGAGAGCAGCCCCGTGTTTTGGGGCAACACAACAGAGCCACCCGCAGCGACAATCTGCCGCGTCAGTTCAGAGAGTGCAGCCGTAGCCTGCGCACCCACCGGCCCAGTAGAAGCAAGCCCAATCCGCAACGATTCCAACCCAGAGAGTTCGCTTACGGATGGCGGATTTTGGTCGATTGTATGGCTAAACCAACTCTCAATCTTGCCCAACACATTCTCAATTCCCCCATCTAACTGCACACTAGCCCACCCCAAGCTGTCGGGATCCACACCCTCCGCCCGCAGTTGGTTACGCATGTAGTCGTTGTGGGTCTTTTCGCAGCCATGCTCCAACATCAAACAAGGCCCAACCAACGGATGGGTCATATAGCCCAGCATCGTGCGCATGTATAGCTCTTCAGAGGTGCCCCCAGAGACGCCACATCCCTCCGTATGCGTCAGCGTCACAAAGCGCGAGATGCCTTGGTCGCGGCCCACTCCCCGTTTGTTGAGTCGAGTCGCCGCCATGCGCGCCACCTGCCCCGCACATAAACTGGTGGGCAACACAAGTGCCACCTGGTCCAGCGCATGGCTGGCATGGGGGCCATGAACACGACGTGTCGCAAATTGCACGGAAGGAACAGGGCTGCTCGGTGGCAGCACAGGCAAGCTAGCGCCAGTGGGCAACGGCTGGTTGAGCAATTCGGCCAAATGCGAGGGATCTGTCTGTCGCCAATCACGCCAGATTTGCACCTGTGCATGACCAGCCTTTTCCCCAGCACACCGTTGACCCGATGCCACCGCCACAGTCAGATCCAGCGTCTGGCTGCCCAACTCAGGCGGGGGGGGGGGGGGGGGGGGGGGGGGGGGGGGGGGGGGGGGGGGGGGCGAAAGCAACCGATAACGGCGTGAGGTCGTGACGATCTTAATCGTAGGCACATAGGGGAAATTGGTAATCGAACCATTGCCGGTGGTGAAAAAGACCATATTACAGCCCGCAGCGATCTGTCCAGCAACACTCTCCAGATCGTTGCCAGGGCTATCCATAAAGTAAAAGCCCGGTTCGTCCATGGCTTCAGAATAGGCGATCACATGATCCAAGCGAACTTTTGGGTACTTCTTATTAGCAGCACCAATCGATTTGAGGACAATGTTGTATAGCCCGCGGAACTTGTTGCCCCCCGAAGGATTGCCCTCCGCGCTATGACCATGCCAGGAGACACGCTCTTTGAAGGCCTCAATGGTCGCCAGGAATTTTTGCGCGGTGGCGACATCGCGCACCCTCTGCAACACATACGATTCCGCACCGATCAACTCATCGGTCTCAGCCAAGTTGGCTGCGCCCCCATAGCGGATGATCTCACGCGCTACCCAGCCCAAAAGCGGGTTGGCGGAAATGCCAGAGAAGGCATCCGATCCACCACACTGCAGCCCGATCTTGAGGTTGGAAAGTGATTCAGGCGTGCGTTGAGCCTGGTCAACCAGGGGTAGCCACTCGCGCACCTGCGCCTCGCCCATCTCCAAGTTCTGTTGGAATGGCCCGGTGAGCGAAAGAAAACGATGGGGCAGTTGATCAAGCGCATAGCCATGCTCCTGCATATAGGCTTCCAACATGCGATTGGTCACTGGCTCCACACCAAAATCCACAGCCATGACCGCGCCCACATTGGGGTTCACCATGAAGCCAGCCAATGTACGCAGCAGCAATTCCAAATTGTTGGGATGATCGCTGCCTCCCTCCGTGTGCGCCACGGCAACAATGCCATCCACGTTGGCATACTCGTCAGATAGACCCTTGAGCCGTTCTTCTAATTGCTTGACAAAGCTGCCGGTGCGCGAGGTTGTCCCCATGAGCACAATATAGTTGCGTGTGCCCACGCCGCGACCATCGGCACGACGATAGCCCATAAAGGTACGATCCTCAGCATGACGTGCCACCTGCTCCACAGGCTGCCATGACTCTTCATCAAAGAGGTACGGCTCAATGTGATCAACAAAGTTATGCACAGAAGGCAGAGGAAAGTTAATGGCACGTCCACCCAATGCTTCAAGCATCGAATCATTAACCACATACTCACCAGCTTCTATTTTCTTCGTGGCATTGCCAAAAGGCAGCCCCCACGAAAGCAACGATTCCCCCGGCGCAATTGGCTTAACAGCAAAACGATGACCTTCAAGCAGTGTGTGGCTAAGGTAATAGCGATGGCTTTGATAAAGAATGTAGGTGCCCGCTTCGAGCCGTTGGGTCGTAATGGCAACGTTGTCACCGGGTAAAGGCAAGCGAGCAACATCTTGTAGCATGTAGGGTGTAGACATAGTTCCTCTAGTACAGCTTGAAATTTCTAACGCGATAAGTCAATCCAGGATGCAAAAATTACGCGCCGCATCCCAAATTCACAAGAGTGAATGGAGCCAAGTCAATCCATAAAGGAGTCTGATCCTGGTCAAATTCAATACTACCAGCAGAATCGCCCAACGTCTGCATCGTAACCGGCCAGCGAAGTCCATAAAGCGCAACACGTTGATCTTGATCCGTTAAGTTTGCCACCACGGTACATTGACGATCTCCTGCAACAAGACTCAACGCCGCTACCTGCAGCGGGTCACTGACATCAACAGGCAAGAGTTGCCCCCCAGCAAAAGGAGCCAGTGCAGCAAAAAGATGATAAATGGGGAAGAACTGCCCTGGTTGAGAGGGGAACAAGTCCGGCAAAGGCGAACCCTGCTCCTGCTCCATCACACCACGCCAGCCCGTCGTCTCATAATAAGTCAAAGAGGCAACACCCGCTTCAGCCAAATTGCTCAAGCTACCCAGTGTCCACCCCGCAGCAAAGTCTGTTGGCTGGCGTACATCCACCGCATCAGGCAGTTGCCCTGCCACTGGCTCCGGCTCTGGGCCTGTAGCATCGGGATTCGAGCGCGGGCGAACTGTTATCGGCGAGATTACAATCGGTCGATCTGCGCTAAACGCCTTTGCACTCTCAACCGTCATCGGCTGTGCCACCAAGTTTTCCACCAATGAAATCAGATCAAAAGCGTGTACTTGGGGGTTAATTGAATAGCAGACAAAGTCCAACGCCTCAACAGGCGGACGCGAGCGATTCAGGTTAGTAAAGTAGAGATTCGTCCCCCCACCAACACGCACACCCGGTCTCAACGTTTCCAAGATAGGTCGGGCCTGTTCAACGAGTTCAATGGGGGTAACGGGTTCGTTGCGTGCAAAAAGAAGCCAGCGCGCAACTTCGTCTACTTCCAGTTGATGGAACGTGTTGGAAAATTCCACCAATTCACTCGCTGCATTCTCCCCCACTAGCAAGGCAATCTCCAACGAAACATTGATCGCCTTGGCATCCTCAACTGCACGTTCCAGCGTTGCCCCAAAGTCATCTTGGCTCAAATTTAAATCCACGCGCACATGATCTAGATTCAACAGACGCAACGCATCGGCCTCGCGCTCAGTCAATGGTTGCCCATGACTGGCACTCCCCAAGCCAAGCGCAGGCAATGTGGCAATCGGCTCATTGCCCACATTCACCGTAAGCGGCTGGGTGGCTGAACCGGCAACTGTCGAATCAGGAATCTGCCCAATCAGGCGAACCGTTACGGCTTGACGCACAACCGTCCCGGCTTCGACTGTGACCGGATAGGGAATACTTAAAGGGGTAGAATAGGTCTTGAAGGAGGCATCCGTCCAATTGCGTTGATCCTCCGTCTCAAAAATATCCCCCTCAAAGCGTGTTTCCGCCTCCAAACCAGGCACAACCACATGACGAATGGCGTGCAGGTCAAAGAAGGGCTGGTGTGGTGAAATTAACAAAGGGAACTGGCTACGGCTTTGGCTGCCATCACTATGCTCCAATGTGGCGGATGCCCCTGCCACGGATGCAGGATGAAGTATACAGAAGCCAATGCGGTTGCGACGAAAGGTGGTATCAGCCTGACCATCCATGCGCGTCGTAATTGTGCCATCCACCTCCCCCTCAACCGACCCCTGCCAGTGAAAACCAATATCCCCTTGCTGGTGGATAGCGTTGAAGGTAATGCGAAAGTGATCCCCGTAATCATCAATCACCAAATCTTCCAGCCTTACGGGAATTGTATTCCAGTTGTGATCACGCACAGCAACATAAATGCGCTGGACAATCTCAATCCCCCCCACACGCAGATGGCGCAAATCACCGTTGCTAAAGAGCAGCGAAACTGGCCCCGCATGCAAGCGCGTGGTGGGAGGATAGGTCGGGTTGGGAGGCATCGTTGTTTCTAAAGTTGTCATCGGCTCAACCTCCTGAAGGGTTTTGAAGAATCAACAGCCAATCTTCATTGTCAGGGGCTGTAAAAGTCGCAACGCCTGACGGTACGAGGGCTATGGCGGCTTGGCGCGCACCCGTTCGTGGATTGCACCAACTTCCGGTAAGCCCCTCTTTTAATTGCGTAGCATCCAGGCGCATCGTGCCGCCCATTGGCATATAAGCAACCAACAAATCGCCTTTGTCACTAGTAGACACCGACACATAGTGATGAACATCCTGCTCGCCAGGTTGCTCTATCAGCAGTTCAGGCGCAGGACTTAATGTCCACCAGGGGATCGTCGTAAAGAATTTTGCCAGATAGGCAATCTGCTCGGCGGCAGGCATGGTCAGGGCTTGCTGCCAGGGCAAAGGAACACCACTGTTCGGATGATCCGTTGAAGGAGCCGTGCCATTATCCCATCCCCAGACGCCATGCCCTCCATAGCTCACACCCGCTGTCGGTGCATTGAGCAAACTCCAGTAGGTCGCCATGCGCACAGTATGGGGCGATAGCGGTTGCTTGGAGTGATAGGCGACGTGATTCTCATAGGCCGGTTCCAAATTAAGCTGGAATAGGCGTGGCGTCTTGTCCCACTCTTGGGCAGGTGGCCCCTTAACAATCCACTCAAGAGTGCTATCACTATCGCCGTGACCACTTTGATAGCCCAAAATATCCAGCCAAGGCTCCTCACGAAATTCCTCCGCAGGCCAGTGAGTGCCACCACAATGCACAGCAACAGGGGCATGCTCCTGGTCACCAAAGACAGCACGACCAATGCGCCGCCAGCGTTCCGCATAATCACCCACATATTTAGCATCACCCGATAAAATCCAAGCCAGCGGATAGGCTCCCCAACGCGCCACCATATAGCGCGCCACCACAATTGCCTGATCTTCGGGCAACCCAAAACCAGGATCAATCGTAGGATTCGCACCCGATCCAATCGCCCACAGCATCACCGGCACATTGAGTAATCCCGCTGCGGCGTTTCTCTCAACATAGCTGTCAAGTCGCTGAAAAAAGGCTGGATTGATGGCAACACGCTCAGAACCAGTGAAGGCTAATTGCCCCTCAACATCGCCGTCCGGTGCAGCGCGCCACTGGGTCGCCACCCATTGCACCGCGCTAAAGCGTTGGCGCACGCGTGTTTCTAGATATTGATCCCACTCAGCCGCGGTGGAAAGCAACGGGCCATTCCACGCCGTATCCGCCAGCCAGAAGAAGGGAGTCCCATCAGCATGTTCCAAATGACACTTGTGGTCGGCAAGCCGCACCGGGCCGTGTTGATCAAAAACAGTTTCATCCAAAGCAGCGGTACAGGTGAAATCACCCGTAGCATTGGCGACTTGAGCACCTTGCCCATCGCTCAGTTGCAGTTGATAGCGCCAAGCACCTTCTTCATTGGGAGCGAAACGCACACGCCAATCATTGCCCCCATCCCAAAAACCCGAAATCGAAACAGAGCGACCCGAGGGCGCAACAAAGGTAGCTGCCAACGTTGCATCTTGGCTCGGATTGTCAAACTGGCGTGGAG
>JBBQIG010000319.1:0-6368 GCA_038324715.1 Anaerolineae bacterium
GGCCCAAAAAATTGCCGCCGGGAGGTCGAGGTTCCTGTGGATTGTTGTTGTTTGGGTTGTTGTTATTGCCCGCCGGACGTTTATCTTGGGGTGGGCTATTGCGATTATCGGATGCCATCGCGTCTTTCTTTTACCTGAATCTGTTGCACAATCATCTAACACTTACACAGCTTGTAGAAACTATTTGAATAAAATAAGCAAGTGTGTAAGATATAGACCCTATGCAAAACGAATACTGAGAGAGCTACTTCAACTACTTTTATCCAACTACTTCTATCAGTTCAACTTATTGCATGCGCTTTATGCGCTTCAGCAATGCTATTCAAGACGTGTCCAATACTCAAACTGCAACGTTGCGCCTGAATTGCATCGTATTCCCCCTAAAGAAGGAGCTTATACGAGTAGAATATCAGGTTTGCTCTAAGCCGTCAGTAAGGCAGATTGCGCCTTTACCTTCTGCGGTTAGAAAAAGGGCTTTTGCGCTGGCAAAAGCCCCCTCTTTCAAAATAAGTCACGACTCGTTTCAAGCAGTTCACAGTCAGTGGCAAATGCCCCTAAGCCAGCTTCTTCAATTCCTCGGCAATGCTTGTGCCAACTCGATGAGTTTCGGCTTGATGCACAGAAGGAAGATCCGCAGAGACATGTGGATCGGGACAAGAAGCCTCATCAGGCTTGTCACTCATGCAGAGCAAGAGCGCACCGCGAGCCTTGAGCCACTCAGTTAATTCGCAGACCTCATTAGTTAACGTAATTTCTTGGGCCAACAGTTCCGCCAAAGGCGCATCGTCAGCCATATTGCCCATACGTTCGACTGTGGTAATAAACTCCTGGCGACGGAAACGCTTGAAAGGTGTGGGATCACCATTCTGCACGCTAGCCGATACTGCTTCATGGGCCTGGCGAAGACTCTCACTGCCCATGCCGCCGAAGATCATCCGGCTGTTGACCATACGCAAAAACTGTTCAAAGTTATCTACGCTGCCATTCTGAATCTCTTTCAGAATTTCCTCGTAATCATAGATACCTGAATTCAGCGTCATGCAGATGTAGGCTAGGTAATCCTGATTATCTTCAGTCAAGAAGTGATAGCGCGACCGGTTGAGTTCCTTATATTGGCTCTCAAAGGTGTCCCGATTGAAGTTATCGCCCAATACAGCATCCATGGTGCGATAAATCCCTTCCAGGCGCGCCTCGTTGATCACTTGGTCATTGCGCCCTTTTGCCCCCAACGCAGTCTTGTCAATATCGACAATCACTACAGTGCGCTGATCGACATGCAAGTCCTGGGTCAAAACCCATTTCATCCAATCACTCAAGGCAGCCCAGCGATTTGCATTGAAGATGTTCCCTTCGCCAATCTCTGCCATGGGTGCCTCATTGGGCTTTTCACCCCCAATGAAACAAGATCCACTCCATTCGGTCACTTCCACCATGTTGGCATAGGCTTGCCCATCGTTGTAGAGCGTGTCGCCAATGAACAGAATTTCTTCTAGCGATTTGCCACCACGACGCACCTTTTGTGCAGCTTGCTTTGCAATCCAAACCGCAGCCTTGGCGTAATCCCGATCTTGCTTGCGCGGAATCACATCAGCGGAAATATCCATCTTATAGCTAGCAGATTTTCGCCCCTGGATGCGTTTGTCCAGTGGTTCCAGGTTGCGATAGATCACTAGATCACCAAAGTAATCAGAAAGCTTGGCCCTACCAAAATTCTTAAGCACCGTCTTGGCGCGGTCGGCGGACAGTACACCTGTGGTCGACACAGCGGTCACGTTCACCCCCTCTTCATCACAAAACCTGCTGCATGATGACTGTTATATGATGACGATCTGTCAAGACGACTATCTGGCAATTGAGATCTGTCAAATTGAACAGGGGGTACACCGTCGTGTAAAGCGGTGTACCCTAACATCATCCCTGCAGAACACGCATGTTTGGTTGAAGCGCGTGTTTGCATGGCTTAAACATCACCAACAGCACTTCATTCACGACCTCGACTACGCCCTACGCCACCTGCAACGCATTGGCCCAGGCAGCAGCTTCTGCCCCCAGATACCCTTGCGTCACAATCAACTCAGCGTTGAGCAGACTCCCACCCGCAGCTCCGCGGATGGTATTGTGACCTAACACCAAAAATTTATAATCCAGCAGCGGATCCGGTCGTAACCGTCCCACGACCGTTGCCATTCCCGGTACGCTCCCCAACAACCGATCCAACCGTGGTTGTGGGCGATCTTGTGCCTCCATGACCAGAATAGCGGGCTGGGGTGCACTCGGTAGCTTCAACTGCTGGGCCAACGGTTGATAGGTTCGCCATGCCTGGAGAATCTCCTCCTGGCTAGGTTTCCCCTTAAATTCTACGCTGACCGCTTCCAAATGTCCATTTCTCACTGGAACCCTATTGCAGTGGGCACTAATCTTAAAGTCGGCATAGCGTATTGATTGACCGTCAAAGCTGCCCAAGAGCTTCTGCGGCTCCTTCTCTTCCATCTTCTTTTCTTCGCCACCAATATAGGGAACCACATTATCCAGAATATCCATACTGCTAACCCCTGGATAACCAGCCCCACTTACTGCTTGCATGGTGACAACAAAAACCTTGCTGACGCCAAATTGCACATGCAACGGATGCAGCGCACTCACCAGATGGGTTGTGCTGCAATTGGGATTGGTGGCAATAAAGCCTGTCCAGCCGCGCTTGCGCTTCTGAATATCAAGTAACGCCAGGTGCTCAGGGTTCACTTCGGGAATCAACAAAGGCACATCATCATCATAGCGATGATTGCTCGAATTGCTGCAAACCCCATAGCCAGCCTGGGCAAAGGCTACTTCAATTTCACCCGCGTTCTCCGTGGGTAATGCACTAAAGACCAGTTGTGCATCAAAGCCCGGTACACACTCTTGCAAGATCACATCTTGCAGATTCTCCGGCATCCCCCCGCGCAAGTTCCAATTGCACGCATCGGCATAGCGTTTGCCTGCGCTGCGCCCAGACGCACAGAGCGCCGAGATTTCGAACCAGGGGTGATTTTGCAACATCTGGATAAAACGTTGGCCGACTGCCCCGGTTGCACCCAGGACGCCAACCTTAATCTTTGCAGGTGACATACTTTATTTGCTCCCTTGTATCATGCCACAGCTTGCTTTCTATCTTCATGAACAAAATCTTACACTTCAAATTTTGGTTATAAAATTTTGGTCATGAAAAGCCATCAAGCCGTATAAGCCAATTCGATAATATCGCTCAAAACCCCCGCTGCGGTCACATCTGTGCCAGCACCGCGGCCCTGGACAACCAAGGGGTTGGGGGTGTACCAGCGGGTCGTGAATTCCACCAGATTATCTGTTCCAGAAAGCTGGCCTAATGGACTTGCGGCGGCAACCAGCGTTGGCCCCACGCGGCACATGCCATCTTCCACCTGGGCGGCAAAGCGCAACACCTTGCCTGTGCTGGCGGCTTTGGCAACGCGTTGTTGGAACTGTTCATCCAACTGCGGCAGCGCATCCATGAATTCCGTCACCGTCAACCGATCCAGTTCGGGTGGATAAAGCCCCTCGACTTCCACATCGTCCAGGTCTAATTGCCAGCCCAAGCCACGGGCGAGGATCAGCGCCTTGCGCGCCACATCCACACCGCCCAGGTCATCGCGTGGATCAGGTTCGGTATAGCCCAACTGGTGCGCCTCGCGCACAATGGTGCTAAAAGGCTTGCCCTCTTGCAACCCGGTCATCACATACCCCAATGTCCCGCTAAAGGTGCCGGCTATGCGCTGTACCTCGTCGCCGCTGCTCACCAAACGGTTGAGCGTGGCGACAACAGGCAAGGCAGCACCGACCGTGGTTTCCCAGCGGGTATCTGCAAGTTGACGTATTGGCGGGCTTGCTTCGCCATTGCCATTCGTGGCACCGGCTGAGGTCAGCCGGTTGTACACCTCCTGGTCAATGGTTAGGGGCTTTTTGTTGGCAAGCACGATCTTATATTGCTGATCGCGAGCAAAGAGCAACGCCGGAACTGTGTCGGCGGTTGCGGTGCAATCGACTACAACCACGCCTGCACGTCCGGCGATGTCAACAATTCCTAGCAGGTCGCTTTGTGCACCACCCGCGGGATGCTGGGCGAGTCGCTTGCCCGCGGCTTTGGCGGCAATGATCTCGTGCAGCAGATCATCGTCAAGCCCACCACTGGGTTCAATCACAGCGCCGTCGCGATCGCACACAGCCAAAACCTCTAGCGTCAAACCATATTGGAGCGCGTGAAAACTACGTTGCTCAACAATCTGGCGCAGCAAAGAGCGCCCTACACCACCAACGCCAAAAAGAATTACAGGCAGACTATGCATAATCTACTTTCACGAATGCATTCACAAATGCATTTCACCCATGCATTGCATTAAGGTATTTTGCTAAAATATCCAGTGTACAGGCGCAAGCTGTTTGAAACATGCCAAATGGCCTGAGGCTGTCAAAGGATGGTTTGTTAAATCTGACACTTGCTAAATCTGACAAAAGAAGGGAGCACATGACCTTGTGTAGCCTGGCTCCCCATTGACACAATATTCGGATTATATCACAAGAGCCATAGGATTGTTCAAGTGCCAATTCAGCCCACTGGTTGTGAATTGCCAATTAGACCAATCCAATGAGGCTTACATTAGACCGGCTTGAGTCGTTCGGCAGTTGGCTTGTGTAGATCAAAAATGCTATGGATCGAGCGCACGGCATCGGCGGCTTGCTCCGCATCGACCACCAGGCTTACATTGGCCTCGCTCGACCCCTGTGCAATGGCAATGACATTGATCTTGTGCGTTCCCACAGCCTGGAAGATGTTCGCCGCCAGACCCGGTGTACCCCGCATGCCACTACCCACCACAGCAATGATGGCAACGTCGGCTTGTCCCACAATCTGGTCAATATAATGACGCTCTAGCTCTTGCTTGAACTCGGCACGCAGCGCATCAATAACTCGGGGGGCAATCCCATCGGGTACAACAAAGCAGATGCTCTGCTCGCTAGAGCTTTGGCTGATCATCAGCACATTTGCGCCCACATTCGCAACCGATGTAAAGGTGCGCGCCGCAGTCCCCGGCACACCAATCATGCCGCGCCCGCCAACCGTGATCAAGTTCATGCCCCGAATTGACGTGATGGCTTTGACCGTTCCTTGATTGGGGCCATCTCCTTCGCTATCGCTCTGCTCTACAATGCGTGTGCCGGGATGGTTTGGCTCGAAAGTATTGAGGACGCGAATTGGGATTTTCTTCTCCACCGCAGGTGTCACCGTCTGGGGATGTAGCACCTTTGCCCCATAGTACGCCAGTTCAGCCACCTCCTCATAGCTGAGTTGGCGTAGGCTGCGTGCATCGGAGACAATGCGCGGGTCGGCGGTCATTACCCCGTTGACATCTGTCCAGATCTGAATCTCATCGGCATCGAGTACCGCGCCGATGATGGCAGCAGAATAATCCGAAGCGCCACGCCCCAAGGTGGTAGGCACGCCCTCGACGGTTGCGCCCACAAAGCCAGTCACCACCGGCACAATTCCTTTTTCGATCATTGCCAACAGACGAGGCAGACTACGCTCGGTGGTCTGCTCCATCAGCGGAGCCGCACCCCCAAAGACACTATCAGTGACCACAATTTCGGTGGCGTCCACATATTCGGCGGGGATGCCTTTGGCGCGTAGAACCGCGGCCAAAAGCGGTGCAGACAAGCGCTCACCCAGCCCGCTGACCACATCCAACCCACGGTTGGTCAATTCTCCCAAGACAGTAATGCTGCTGCACAGGCGGCTGAACTCCTGCAAACGTTGATCGAAAATCCGCCCCAATGCAGCGCGCTCGCCCCCATCGTCAATAAACTCACCCACCACCGACTGATGCTTCACGCGCAACGCATTCTCAGTCTCTTTATAAAAATCTTCGTCGCCGTTGGCAGCACGACGTGCGGATTCGATCAACATATTGGTCACGCCACTCATGGCACTGGTTACCACGGCAACACCAGGGCGAGTCGTAGTTGTTTGCGTCTGCTCCGTAATTTTATCTGCAACAATCGCCACGACCTGAGCAAATGCTTCGACGCTACCAACGGATGTTCCGCCAAACTTCATGACCAACATAGGGTCTGTTCCTCCGCAATTGCAGTGGTGCGGGTGCAGTGGTTTGCTGCCCCACGAGCTAGGTAAAAGATATTCAATGAACCAACTTTTGCATGAGAAAGGCAAAAAAACACCCTCTCATCTTTGTGACAGGATGAGAGGGTAGAATGATAACGCAGGTGGCGATACAGTCTTCTCTCATCTTCCAGAACCTGCCGGAATTGGCACCTTAGCGGGCAAGCATTGCTCTCGTCGCACCAGGTTGCCGAGG
>JBBQIG010000320.1:0-6363 GCA_038324715.1 Anaerolineae bacterium
GACCAAAGTGATCAAATTGAAATTGAAGATTTGAGTTCCCAAGATCAGTTGGTGGAAACGCCCACGACAAGTGAGCTGAATTCGTCCTCGTTCAGTCAGCTTGAGCCAGAGCAGGAATAAGCAACCATGCAGCGCTTTACAGCACTCTACACAGCCCTAGATGAAACAAATCGCACCAACGACAAAATTGCTGCGCTTGTAGAGTACTTTGCTGCCGCACCTGCTGTCGATGCAGCTTGGGCGCTCTACTTCTTGACTGGACGTCGCGTAGGTCGCGTCATCTCAAGCACAATTTTGCGCGCCTGGGTAGCAGAAGAAAGCGAGCTCCCCCTCTGGCTGGTTGAGGAATCCTACGATGCCGTAGGCGATCTAGCAGAAACATTAGCGCTGCTGCTGCCGACCACGACAAATGAAGTTGATTTGCCATTGCATGAACTGGTGCAAGAACGGATTAAGCCACTGGCAAAATTGGATACAGCCAGCCAACTCGCCCTGGTAAAAGCAACCTGGGCAGAGCTACCCACCGCACAACGCTTCGTCTGGCACAAACTCATCACAGGCGGCTTTCGCGTCGGCGTGGGACGCACGCTTGTTGTACGCGCCCTTGCCCAAGTTGCAGGACTAGACCCTGCGATCATGGCGCATCGTGTCATGGGCAAATGGGAACCCACCGCAGAGGATTATGCTAACCTGCTCGATCCCGATGTCAGCCCCATCAATCACACCCAGCCTTATCCCTTCTACCTAGCCTACCCACTCGAAGGCGAACCTGCCGATTTAGGCGAGCGTTCCGCATGGCAGATCGAATGGAAATGGGATGGCATCCGCGCCCAGGTCATTCACCGCCAAAACGAAGTGCTTGTCTGGACACGTGGCGAAGAGCTTGTTACCGATGTCTATCCAGAGATCGAGGCACTTGGTGCGGGATTGCCAACGGGCACGGTTCTTGATGGTGAAATTGTGGCGTGGCGTGACGATCTGCCCCTCTCCTTTAACGTGCTCCAGCAACGACTTGGGCGCAAGCGCATAGACGCCACCCTCTTGCGCGATGCCCCCGTACTGCTCATGGCCTATGATCTGCTAGAATGGCGGGGTGAAGATTGGCGTAGCAAGCCACTCACCACGCGCCGCCAACAACTAGAGCGCGTGGTCGCAGACCTTCCCGCCACAATCGCCTGTCGTCTCTCGCCCCTGGTCGATTCACCCGATTGGGAGAGCTTAACGCACTTGCGCCAAGAGTCACGGAGCCGCAACGCCGAAGGCTTTATGATCAAGCGGAGCGAGGCTCCCTATGGTGTAGGGCGTGTCAAAGGTGATTGGTGGAAGTGGAAGATCGACCCATACAGTGTGGATGCAGTCATGATCTACGCCCAACCCGGTCATGGTCGCCGCGCCAGCCTCTACACTGACTACACCTTTGCCGTTTGGGATGGCGATGAATTAGTTCCGATTGCCAAAGCCTATTCCGGCCTTACGGATGAGGAAATTCGTCAAGTGGATGCCTTTGTACGCCGCAACACCACCGATCGTTTTGGCCCAGTGCGTGCTGTCAAAGCGGAACAGGTCTTTGAACTTGCCTTTGAAGGCATTCAAAGTTCAAGTCGCCATAAGTCTGGTATTGCGCTGCGTTTCCCGCGCATCATCCGCTGGCGACAAGACAAAAAAACCGAAGATGCCGATCATCTTAGCACCCTGCAAACCCTTCTCGCCACGACTGTCTCATGACTAAACTTCTCACAACCAAACCCACGCACGACACAGAGGGAACATCACCGGGTCTAGACGCCATCCGTCGCTGGTTTGGCATCAAGGGATGGCTACCTTTCCCTTTTCAAGAAGAAGCATGGGCAGCCTACCGATCAGGTACAGATGGACTCGTCCATGCACCCACCGGCATGGGTAAATCCTATGCCGCATGGCTCGGTCCTCTCAGTCACTGGATCGATGAACATCCTGATCCCCAACAATGGACGCATCACGCCCCACCGCTCCAGGTACTCTGGCTAACGCCCCTGCGTGCACTGGCAACGGATACGACTGAGAATTTGTTGGATGCCGTAGTGGGCCTTGGTTTACCGTGGACAGTCGAACTACGCACAGGTGACACCTCATCCAGCATCAAACAACGCCAACGCAAATCGCTGCCCACAGCCCTCGTCACCACACCAGAGAGCCTCACCTTGATGCTCTCGTATCCAGAAGCGCGCACCCTCTTTGCCAACCTGCGTGCAGTCGTGGTCGATGAATGGCATGAACTCATGGGCAGCAAGCGCGGCGTACAGACCGAATTAGCACTGGCTCGCTTGCGCCGCTGGCATCCAACATTGCAAACATGGGGTCTCTCGGCAACACTAGGGAATCTACCCGCGGCGCTACGCGTGTTGGCTCCACCACCCAGTGCCCCAAATTCAGAGAAACGCGACGATGCCCGACTCATCAGTGCCGACCAACATAAGTCAATTGTCATCGACACCATCATTCCTGATAACATCGAACATTTTCCGTGGGCAGGTCATCTGGGGCTAAAGCTACTCCCCGAAGTAGTTCATGCCATCAACCAGGCGCGCACAACACTTGTCTTTACCAGTTCACGTGCCCAAACTGAAATTTGGTTCCAAGCAATCCTCGAAGCAGATCTCAACTTTGCGGGCGAGATTGCGCTTCATCATGGTTCAATCCAATACGAGTTGCGTCGAGAGATTGAAGAACGGCTGCGCGATGGCCGTTTGCGCTGTGTCGTCTGTACCTCTAGCCTAGATCTAGGGGTCGATTTTTCACCCGTTGATCAGGTAATCCAGATCGGTAGTCCCAAGGGCGTCGCGCGCCTGCTCCAGCGTGCAGGGCGCAGTGGTCACCAACCCGGGGCACAGTCACGCGTGCTCTGCGTCCCCACCCACGCATTTGACCTAATCGAGTTCGCGGCGGCGCGTGAGGCAATCACCAACAGGGATGTCGAGAGTCGTCCAGCCCTGCTCAAACCGTTGGATCTCTTGGTGCTACATATTGTCACACTGGCTCTGGGTGGTGGCTTTGTTGCAGAAGAGTTACTTGCCGAAATACGCACGACCCATGCCTACCAAACCCTAAGCGACGTCGAGTGGCAGTGGGCGCTTGACTTTGTTACCCACGGTGGCAACGCGTTGCGTGCATATGAAATCTATCGCAAGGTCACGCCACGCAATGGCATTCACCGCGTGACCTCGCCTCAAATTGCCCGCTACCATCGCATGTCAATCGGCACAATTACCTCCGACGCTATGCTTTCTGTGAAGTTCGTTTCAGGCGCTTCATTGGGAACTGTGGAAGAGTCCTTTATTGCACGGTTGCGTCCAGGCGATCACTTCATCTTTGCAGGGCGGCTGCTCGAATTCGTTCGCATCAAGGATCTCACAGCCTACGTCCGCACCGCCTCGGCAAAGTCCAGCAACGAAAAATCAGGCATAGTTCCCCGCTGGAATGGCACGCGAATGCCTCTCTCAACCCAACTGGCAGCAGCAGTGCGCCGCTTGCTGGCAGATGCCGATGATGGGGTTATCAGCCAAAACGAAATGCGCGCAGTGGCACCGATCCTTGCCATCCAAAAGAAATGGTCGCGTCTTCCAATACCAGGTGAATTTCTCGTTGAGAAAGCCAAAAGCCGCGACGGATTTCATCTATTTGCGTTTCCACTCTTAGGACGCACCCTGCATGAAGGTCTCGGCACAATTTTGGCCTATCGCCTCACCCAGCTTGAACCGCGTACCATTAGTGCCTTCGCCAGTGATTACGGCTTTGAGTTGCTCTCATCAACGCCATTTGAAATGGATGATCAGCTCTGGACTCAACTTCTCAGCACTGACCACTTGCTCAAAGATGTGCTTGCCTGTGTCAACAGCACAGAGCTTGCTCGACGCCAGTTCCGTGATATTGCGCGTGTGGCTGGGTTAATCTTCTCTGGCTATCCAGGCAGCAAGAAATCAATGCGCCAGCTACAGACCTCCAGCGGGCTACTCTATGAAGTCTTTCGCGACTTCGACCCCGACAACCTACTCCTAGAACAGGCCCACCGTGAAGTGCTAGAACAGCAATTGGATCTGCAACAGGTACGCGCCACCCTCATGGACTTGGCAGAGTTGCCGCGCGTGGTCATCGAAACGCCCCGGCTGACACCCTTCGCCTTCCCAATCTGGGCCGATCGCCTTCGCACTCAAGTCACCTCCGAGGCGTGGACAGAGCGCATCCAACGTATGGTATTACAGTTAGAACGCGCCGCTCACTAGTGGAAATAAAAGACCCTATGCTCTCTGAGATCGACTTCACATTGGATTCCAACCTGACCACCTTGCCCGACTCATTGCCGCTACGGCTCTATGCTGAGGGGGCACTCTTTTGGCCGGATGAAAAGACCCTCTTCATCACCGACCCGCACTTTGGCAAGGCAGATTCCTTCCATCATGCAGGCATCGGAATCCCAACAACATTGATCGACCATGACCTAGCCCGTCTCACCAAACTACTGACCGCAAGCCAAGCAACACGGTTGGTCATCCTCGGTGATTTCTTTCATACGCGCCACAGCCAAAGTGGAACCGTACTACATGCACTTGAAGCTTGGCGCAACCAATTCACAGCCCTTGAAGTTCTACTCGTACTAGGCAACCACGATGCACACGCGGGCGTTCCCCCGGTGGAACTTAACATTCAGGCTGTCGTCGCCCCCCTGTTGCTAGGGCCATTCAACTGCTATCACCTGCCCCAATCAGAGCCGTCCACTGCCGGCTATTCCCTGGCAGGGCATATCCATCCTTGCGTCATTATGCGTGACCGTGATGGCTCCACATTACGGCTATCCAGCTTCATCTTTAGCCCCAGCCAAGCCATTCTTCCCGCATTCGGCGCATTCACAGGGGGTCATACCGTTGCGCCATCTCCTCGCGACCGTGTCTTTGTCATCGCCCACGGCGAAATTGTGGAAGTACCAACCACACGCAATTGACCCACAGAATTGGCGCAGCGTATATGGCCCCTGCTTGCACGGAACGCTCACCTCTGGGAAAATGAAATGAGTCAATCTTGATTCACCCTGCTGCTTTTCTGGAAACTTCTGGAATACTAGGTATCAAAGGACAAAATGGCCCAAGAACCCTCTTCGGATCCAACACGAGATCAGCTAGCACAAAGCATTCGCAATTCGCTTAATTGGTTGCGCCGCACCCCCATGCGTACAACCAGCACACCCATCCAAGAGCGTGGGCCGAGTATCCGCGATGCCATCCGCCAACTTTCACGCCAACGCATCAGTGACTTGCTGCGCCAACTGCGCGCCGCGCATGGCTTCACCTATGAGCAAGTTCACGACCTGACGGGTCTCTCACAACAATTGCTTTTTGACACAGAATTCAAAGACCGACGACTTTCCCTGCGCGAAATCCAGCTTTTAGCACAATGCTATCAGGTGAGTGTGGATGACCTGCTCGGCATAGACCTAGATTAAATAGGCATAACTAAACAGTGCGGCTAAATACCTTGACGCCTCGACTGAACGTCAAACTCAAAGCCCCATTTAAAAAGCTTAATTGAGAACACCCATCATCCAGCAGAAGTTCAACCACTTGGAGCTACCATTACAAAAGTTGACGACCCAAATGAGCAAGCTAGAGATTCAACTGGCAGTAGAAAAGATCAGTAAATATGCCAGTGCAGAAAGTGGCGACACGGTGGAAATCGTGGAACGACCGGGCGGCGGCATTAGCATTGTCGTGGCAGATGGTCAACGCAGCGGGCGTAGCGCAAAAGCCATCAGCAACATTGTCGTCCGCAAGGCCATTAGCCTATTGGCAGAGGGCGTACGCGATGGAGCCGTGGCGCGCGCCACCCACGACTATCTCCACACCCAGCGCGGGGGCAAAGTCAGCGCCGAGCTACACATCATCAGCGTTGACCTCGTCACTCAAACCCTCGTCCTCAGCCGCAATGCCCGCTGCCCCATTCTCATGCGCCACAACCAAGAGTTTTCATGGCTCGATGAACCCTCGGAAGCGGTCGGAGTCCATCGGCTCACCAAACCTGCAATCAACGAACAATCCCTGGAGCCAGCCACAACCATAGTAGTCTTTACAGATGGTGTCTGGAGTGCGGGTAGCCACATCAACCAGACCATCAACATCCCCGCCATCCTCACGCGCGTTGATCCCGACGGCGTGGCAGGTGCTCATATCATTGCCGATGCAGTCCTCTCCGAAGCGCTCCAGTTGGAGCAAGGTCGCCCGCGTGATGATGTTACCGTGTTGGTGCTCAAACTTGTGCCGTTGCCAATACCTGATGGTATCCGCCGCCTGACTATGCGCTTTCCCATTTAAAAATGTCACCAAGACCCAATAAACG
>JBBQIG010000321.1:0-6363 GCA_038324715.1 Anaerolineae bacterium
CGGTTTCTTGTGCTGGCGAGGTTGATCATTTTTTCGGATCGGTCGATGGCGGTGATCGTGCCGCTGGTTAATTTCTCGCAAACGAGGGAAACAGCCACACCATGTCCGCAGCCAATTTCCAGTAGGTGATCGGTTGGGGCAACGGCTAGGATTTCAACCGCCCATTGTAGCCGTTCTGCAATTTTCTCTGCCATGATTCAGCCTCCTGTTGTGTGGGTTGTGGATGGGTGATGGGTAATCGAAACCTTCCTCGGAGCCACCCAAAGGGTTCGCGGCTCCAAGGAAGGGGGTAGGTGATTGGGTCAAATGTAGTGAGTGAGGATAGTTACCTGATTACTTAGGGGAGGGTGCTTTGTCCCCAAAGGATGTAGGGTGCTTCGGGGTCGGCACCTTGTAACTGCCATACTTCACAGCCCCAGGTTGCGAAATTGAGAAACTGGTCGGGGCCGGGGTCTTTTTCATCACCTTGGTGCAGGATATAGCCCAACTCTTGGCTTAGATCAACAGGAATTTGGAAGATCAGGCCAAAGAGGTCGGTTGCTGTTGGCTTGTAGGGCGTTGCCCAACCGGGGTCTGCTGCCGCGCCCCAAGTGTGTAGGCCCCAGAAGTCCGCGGCGTTAGAGCCACTGGCGTCACCGTAGTCACCTGCGGGACGATGGTAGTGGATCACTGCTTCGCTGGAGGCTGCACAGGGTTGCGCGTAGAGGGTTTCATCGCCCGACTTGATCCAGACGGCTGCGCTTTCCTGTGGAATAAAGGATTGATCTGGGCCTGGGTCTTTCTCATCCCCTTTGTGGATGATGAAATTGAGAGGCTGGGTTGCATCTTGGATCGGGACATTCCAGAATGCACCAAAGCTGTCTGTGCCAGCATAAGGCCGCGCGTCCGTCCATTCTGTAGCCACACCCTCGGCAATGGCATCTCCCCACAAGTGCAGCCCCCATCCCTCATAGTCGCTGTCGGGACGATTGTAGTGAATGGTAACAAAGCCCTGGGCCGCGGCTTGAGAGGTATAGATGCTCGGATCGTCCTGCTTGAGCCAGATTTCAAAGCCATGAGTTGCTGGATTGAAGAATCGGTCGGCGTCGGTGCCATCTTTTTCTTCGCCTTGATGGACGATAAACCCCACATCTTGGCTGGCGCCCTGCAATTTAATCCAAGCAAAACGGCCATAGCTATCTTCACCCCAAAATTGCTTGGGGGCATTCCATTCGGTTGCCTCATCAGGGGCAAGGCCATCCCCCCACACATGCAATCCCCAGAAATCGGTAAAGTCGCTGGAGGTCGGATCTCCGTACTCGTTGTCTGTGCGTTGGTAATGGACAATGGCGTATGGACGTTCGGTTGCATCTGGATTGTCTGGTGGCGTGGTGCTTTCATAGTTCGGCGTGATGCCACCCACAAGTGCGCTGCTGTAATGGTTGTTGAGGTCGTTGACCACTGCCAGAAATTCAAGCTCGGCGTCTGTAGGCCAAGCAGAGGCATCATAGAAGACGCGGTAGGGGGGGCTGTTGTCCACACCAATGAGCGCAAACTCTTCACTGTTTTCTTCACGCACGGCAAAGGTTACTTCAGCGAATTGCTCGCTGGCTACATCCGCTCGAATCTCTATGCGTTGGGGAACTTGATTGCCGTCGAGCACCTGGAAGCCTAGTGCTATTTCCTGGTCAGGGTCAAGGTTGGCAATGGTGACTTCGGGTGCATCCAGCGAGGGTGGAATGGGCTGGCTTGCTTGGTAGATGACAAAGCCAGTGGCAGGAACGTTGATAGTTAATTGGCCGTTGGCTTCGGTTGTAAGTGTTGCTGCTGTGCTGCTACTTTCTGAATGGATCAAGTCGAAGGTGACGCCGCTGTCGTAGAAGGTGGAAATCTGCGCGCTGGCTGCTGCACCGTTGTTGATTGCCACAATGTACTCAACTTGCTCTTCACGGTCGATGCGGCTGAAGGCGTAGATGCCTGCGCCCTCTGTGGCAGCGCGGTGAATCTGCGCTCCTGTGCGTAGGGCTGGGTGCGCTTGGTAAATTGAAGCATAGTCAGCAAACGCTTGATAGAGTGGGTGGGTTGGGTCAAAATTATCGTCTGCGGGGGTTGCATTCGTGCCAATCAGGTCGTCGTCGTTGTAGCTGGCGACTTGGCTGGGGAACATGTCCTGGCGCGCATTTTTGTCGTCACCGTCACCTGCAAAGCCTTGTTCGTCGCCATAGTAGATGACAGGGACGCCGCGGGCAAAGAACATCATAGCATGGGCGAGCTTGGAACGTGCTAGCAGCTCTTCATCGCTCAAGGTGCCATTCTGGTCGGCATTGAGGAAGTAGCCAAAGCGCCCGCGGTCATGGTTGCCGATGAATGTGGGCAGGCTATAGACGTTGGAATCTTCGTCGATAAAGAAATCGTCATTCTCAAAGAGCAGTTGTAAGGAAGCGGCGGAACCATTGTTCGCAACATAGGTGCGCACATGCTCTTGGAATTTGAAGTCAAGCACCGCAGACAGGTCGCTGTCAGTGGTGTAATAGCTGAGGAATTGCTCGTTGCCCGTGAAAACTTCGCCAAAGATAAAGAACTCCTCTTTGCCCTGCGCTTGGGCGTGATCCAAAATGGCCTGGGCAAAGGCGCGCCAAAACTCAGCGTTGACATGCTTTACGGTGTCGATACGGAAGCCGTCGATGTCGTAGTTGGTGATCCACTCTTTATGGATGTCGATCATCCCATCCATGACGACTGGATGCTCGGTAAAGAGGTCATCCAGCCCGACAAAGTCGCCATAGAGCGAACTCTCACCTGAAAACGTTGAATTGCCACGGTTGTGATAGTAGATTGGGTCGTTGAGCCAACTTGGTACTTTGATGTTCTCTTCCCCATCTGGGATGATCGGCGTGTAGGGGAAACTTGTATCAGCGTCTAGCGGTGGGAAGTTCTCTTCGCTAGCATACTCGCTGTCGTCAAAGGGTACGCCGTTGGCATCCAGATAGGGATCGTCGCCCTTGTTGCGATAGTCCGTTCTGCCTTCCTCATACTGAATGACATCGGCGGTGTGATTGGTAATAATGTCAAAGAAGACCTTAATGTCGCGGGCATGGGCCTCGTCAATCAACGTTTCTAATTCTTGGTTGGTGCCAAAGTGCGGGTTAAGTTGGGTAAAGTCTGTGATCCAGTAGCCGTGATAGCTGGCAGAGACATTGGCCCCAGCACCTTGCACCATTTTGTTTTTGAAGACGGGCGTCATCCAAATGGCTGTGATCCCCATCTGCTCCAGATAATCCAACTTGGATGCCAGCCCTGCCAGGTCGCCACCATGGTAGAAACCACTGTCGGTTGGGTCAAAGCCTGTGAGCAGGCGATCTCCGTTTAATCCGCCTAAGTCATTCTCTGTGGAGCTGTTGGCAAAACGGTCGGGCATGACGAAATAGAAAACGTCATTCTGGATGGGGTTGGTTGCAGGGGGTTGGGCGATTGCGGATAGATCCAGGGTTGAGGCTGTACTGGATTCATCCGTAATAGTTGGGGCATGAATGACCAAATCCTCTGCGCTGACACAGCCTGTCAGGAGCCAGAGGATGCTCACTAGCACGAATTGTAGCCTGACACGCACCCACAAAGTTGTTCTGCTTCGCTGTTGCATGGCGATTTCTCCTTTGACTCCAAAGCTACGTTGGTCTATCGCAAGTATCACAGGGGCAGGTCGTTGTTGTTAATATTCAGTTTTTCTATTATTGCACTGTTGGTGAGGGTTGTACAAGAGGTTTCTTTACGATTGGGAGACGCTGGCATATTGCAACATGCGTAAGATTCGCCTTTTGTGGATATAATTATGGCGAAACCAAGATCTTTATCTTGTCGCGGGCGTCTCATGAAGCGGCATCAGAGCAAGGGGAAACCGATGTTAAACTGGGGAATTATGGGTGCGGGCGGTATTGCGCGTGTGTTTTGCAATGGGCTGCGCTTTTCAAAGACGGGGCAGGCTGCGGCTGTTGCCAGCCAGACACCCGATAAGCTAAATTCGTTGGCGGATGATTTTTCAATCCCGAAGCGATATTCCACTTATGAAGCCTTACTACAAGACCCAGAGATTGACGTGATCTATGTCTCTACCATTCATCCGCTACATGCTGAATGGGCTATCAAAGCAGCCGAGGCGGGTAAGCATCTGTTGGTGGAAAAGCCGATTGGCATGAACTCTACGGAGACTGCGGCGATGGTCGATGCGGCTGCCAAGCATGACGTTTTTCTGATGGAAGCCTTTATGTATCGTTGTCACCCACAGACGCAGAAGCTGGCGCAGTTGGTGCGTGACGGGGCGATTGGCGAGGTGCGGATGATCCGCTCGGTCTTTAGCTACTACACGCCCCCTTCTGCGACGAGCCGAGCTTATAATAAAGAGTTAGGCGACAGCGCGATTCTGGATGTGGGTGGTTATCCTGCTTCAATGGCACGTCTGCTGGCGGGTGCTGCTGCGGGTCGCCCATTTCTTGAACCGACGCAGGTGAAGGCGTTGGGGAAGGTGAGTCCTAGCGGCGTGGATCTTTACACGGCGGCTACGTTGCAGTTTGAAAACGATATTGTTGCTGAAATTATTTGTGGGGTTGCTTGTCAGATGCCTGTGGAAGTTTCGGTCTATGGGGAGGAGGGGATGATTTCTGTACCCAATCCCTGGTTGCCTTCTACGCCCGCACGCTCTGCTAAGAAAGCATTGCCTCTGGACACGCCGTTTCCGTCAACGATGATTGAGCTTACGCCGCGCGGCAGCCAAACCGCACAGCAGATTGTGATTGAGCCAGACCGCGATCTCTTTACCTATGAAGCGGATATGGTGGCGGCGCACATTGCGGATCGACAGGCTCCTGCAATGAGTTGGGATGATACGCTGGGCAATATGCGACTGCTCGATCGCTGGCGCGAGGAGATTGGCGCGGCGTAGGAGGTAATCTTTAACTGGCGAGGGTGGAGATGCATGATGGTGTCTTCGCCTTCGTTAGGTATGATAATTATCTTTGCCACTCCACAATTGGTCTCTACCAGGTCTCGCTGGCGATCCTACTGACATGACTAAAATGTTGATCGCAGCTTACAACTGTGAGGTTGTATTGTCTAGCAATAGCAGCAATCCAAATGTCATTCTCTGGAATGGGTGTGCCAGCTTTTTTGAGGTCTGCTTTCACCTCTCCATAGTATCTGGCTGTTGCCACATCGCAAACAAGTACAACGTTAGCTGTAATAAATTTGTCGATTGTGGCTAAATTTTTGGTGACCTGAATTGAATTTCTTGCTCCGTAAAACAACTCGCCAAGCACAATACTGGGGATAAATATCTCTTTTGCTATTTTAAGTTGCTGAATGACGATGTCATCACTGGCAAAGAGCGCAATGACAATATTAGTATCCAGCAAATACTTACCATTCATTCAAGTCAACCTGTTCACATCCACGTTCGATTGCTTCACTCATCGCCTCTAGGTCTGAAGCAGAAATGCTGCCGGATAATTGCAGAAGGTCATTCCCTGCTACGCCACGTTGTACGGTGGAATCAAGCGCACGTACAAGTGAAAGCACTTGCTCTTGCAGGTGTTCTGGCAGTGATTCCAGATGCTCTACTACTTCTTGAACTAGCGCACTTGGCATGAGATTTTCTCCTTCTAATATGAGTTCACACTATGGGATTGATTTGTAGCGTATCACAGATGGCGAGCTATCTCAATTTATTTCTTCACACTACCATTTTCTCCTGCAATTGGGATTTTACCTATAACACCCCGAACTGGGCTTCGTGGAGGCGGCTGTAGATTCCGCCTGCGGTGATGAGTTCTTGGTGTCTGCCTTGTTCGGTGATGCCCTGTTCTGTGACGACGACGATGCGATCTGCATTCTTGATGGTTGCCAGCCGGTGGGCGATTACGAGGGTAGTGCGGCCTTTGGAAAGCTCGATGAGTGCCTGTTGAATCGCCACTTCTGTTTCGGTATCGAGCGCGGAGGTGGCTTCGTCGAGAATGAGGATGGGTGGATTCTTGAGGAACATTCTAGCAATGGCGAGGCGTTGCTTTTGCCCACCAGAGAGCTTGACGCCTCTTTCACCGATGATGGTTTCCATGGATTCGGGCAAACTGCGGATCAGCGTCTCTAATTGTGCGCGGCGTGCTGCTTCCCACAGTTCTGCTTGTGTGGCATCGAGTTTGCCGTAGGCGATATTCTCGCCAATGCTGCCGGAGAAGAGAAAGACATCTTGCTGCACAATGCCGATTTGTTTGCGTAGAGAAGTGTGGGTCATGGAGCGGATGTCAATGCCATCGATGGTAATACTGCCTTCGTCTACATCATAAAAACGCGGCAAGAGGCTGCAAATTGTTGTCTTGCCCGCGCCGGATGGACCGA
>JBBQIG010000322.1:0-6347 GCA_038324715.1 Anaerolineae bacterium
TCATGTTTCACATCAGGCATTAGCACATCCACCACACGCCGCGTTAAAAAGGGGCGAAAACCCTCCATGCCATAAATGCTCTCTGCCGAAGCAGTGGGCATTGGCACCTGCGCCGTAATGGCAGCCAAATCGTCAATTTGGGCGTCAGGTACAGGCTCCTCATACCAAAAGAGGCGACAGTCAGCCAATTCCGCCGCCACCATGAGCGCCTCTGAAAAATCCATGCGCCCATGACAATCCACCGCCAACTCCACCGTGTCACCAATTGCCCGCCGCACTGCACGCACCCGTTCAACCCCCACGCGCCATGCCGCCTTTGGCCCTGTGCGAATGTGGTCAGGCTGATTCAACTCATCAAAAGGAGCCAGCTTGATCGCCCCGAACCCCTCATCGACAGCCTGTGCCGCAGCCGTGGCAAAGCCTTGTGGGTTGCGCTCGCGCACATGGCGGTTGATGTTGGCATAGAGTCGTAAGCGGTCGCGCAGCGCACCCCCAAAGAGCCGGTGGAGAGGCACACCCAACTCCTGCCCGACAATGTCCCATAGGGCTTGCTCCACCCCACTAAATGCTGTGTGCGCCGCTCGTCCGCCATCCAGCCGCCCCATGCGCAGCATCGCCGCTTCAATCTGCCGTGGATCATGGCCGCGCAATAGCTCGTCAAAATGTTTGAGCGCCGCCACCGCCAGCGCATCAGAACCGCTATGGCTGGCTTCACCCAAGCCAACAAAGCCTGCGTCGGTGTGAACATGGACAAACAGCCAGTCACCGCGATGGTTGACATGTACCACGACGGGTTCAATAGCGAGTATCTGCATAGGAGACTCCTTCTGTAATCTAGTTGTAATCAAGTTGTGATCTGGCTGTAATCTGGGGAGTGGGAATAGGGCTGGTGAATATCCTCCCAGGAGCCTGAAGCATTGGGAGGCAGGTCTATCTCAAAAAGGCAATTTGCTAAATCAACTGGCGCGCCTTGATCTCCAAGTAACGATTGATCACCGAGATACTCAGTTCATCAGCGGGGACATCCAGCGTCAAAATGCCTCGGCGCTGTAGCTGCTCCAACACCACGCGCCGTTCCTCCAAAAGTCGCTCGGCGACGGTACGGCTATAGAGCGCGGCACTGTCATCTACGGGTTGGCGCGCCAGGGCTTGCACGGTCGGGTCGCGCAGCGTGACCAACACGACCAGATGTCGCCGCTGCAACTGCGCCAACTGCACCGCCAATGTATTGGCATGTAATGTGCCAGTCAGGTCGCTAAAGAGCAATACCAGACTACGCTTGCCCTGTTTCGCCGCAACATAGGCAATGGCAGCTGTGTAATCTGGCTCCACAGGCTGGCTTTCTACTGCATACAACTGCGCCAAGAGACGGTGAAACTGCGCCTTGCCACTACGGGGTGCAACCCATGTATGTGCAGCATCAGCAAAGGCCAACAGCCCCACGCGGTCGCCCTTTTGCGCCGCCACATAGGCCAAGAGCAACACGGCATTGATGGCATAATCCATCTTTGCCACCTCACCCACGGGGCTACGCATCATCCGTCCTGTGTCCAACAGCGCAATTACGGTCTGACTGCGCTCTGTTTCAAATTCCACACTAATCGGCTTGCCACGCCGCGCCGTCGCTTGCCAATTAATGCGTCTGTAATCATCGTCAGGAGAATAATCGCGCAGTCGCTCAAATTCGCTGCCACGCCCCAGCACACGCGTGGCACGCAGCCCCAACCCCCACAGCCTGTTGCGCCGTAAGAGTAGATCATACTTACGCACATCCACCAGATTGGGATAGACCTTAACCGGCCCAGATGCAGGAAAAGTCGCTTGGCGCAACAAAAAACCAAGCGTCGATTGCCAACGCAGGTGCAAATCGCCAAAGCGGTAGTCGCCTCGACGTGGCGGACGCACCGTGTAGCTTAATTCCAACGTTTGCCCTGGAATGCTGACACCCGTAAGAATACGGGCGTCGCCTTCCAGACCAAAGTTCGTGGGAAAATCATCACGTAGCCAAATGGGAAGGGCAGGCCCTCGCCCGTGCCGCGTCACCCGCACTGTCACGTGATTGGATGCGGCAAGCGAGAGACGGTCATCATGATGCCGCGACAAGCTCCACGCACCTGCATCGGGCGTCATGCGCCAATCTGCCATCAAAATCAGCCCAGCGAACAGCAGCAATCCCAGCGCCAACAGCGGTGCCCAACTCCACCACGCTCCCGCCGCCAAACAGACAACTGTGGGGACAAAGAGCCAAAGGGCACGGCGCGTCAATTGCATAGCAAGCCCTAGAGTCTACGCGCAATCCAGCGCCAAACTAATCCAACCACAATTAAGAGCGACCCTGTGAGCCAGATCATTGGTTCCACCCAGAAAGCCAGAAACAGAGACGCCACCAAACCTATCACCGTGATCGCACGCGGATAGTGCCGCTTATCGGCAGGCAACTGGAGGGTCGCCAAGTTGGTGATGGCGTAGTAGATCAACACGGTGAAGGCACTAAACGACCATGTGGTTCGAATGTCGCCAATTAGAACCAGCACGGCAATCAGCACACCCACAGTTACTACGGCAGTTTCTGGCGTGCCGCCTACATGGCGAACTTTCGCCACAGCGACAGGCATATCATGCCGCCGCCCCATCACCAACATCACCCGTGAAAGCCCCCAGATCAAATTGAGAAGCATGCCCAACATCGCAGTCATCGCCCCCACCGTCAAGAGCCATCCTGCGCCTGGAATCCCAAAATTGGCGGCGATTGCCTCAAGTGGAGCCGCGGTAGTAGTCGTCAGCGTGGCAAATGTTTCTGCACCCACATTGCTCACTGCGGTCACTGCCACCGCTACATAAAGTAGCATAGAGGCTAATAGCGTGATCACAATCGCGCGTGGAATGGTACGACCTGGTTTGCGCATCTCCTCGCCCAATGCGGCAATGCGTCCATAACCCGTATAGGCCACAAACATCAACGCAGTCGCATGAAAAAGCGCACGCACAGGGCTAATCCCCGCCGAAGGGGGCGGAAAGAAGGGATTAAATGCATTACCAAGGTTGGCAGTTGCACCATCAATGCCACCCAACACAAAAAAGAGCAGACTACCTAGTGTTACCATAACTATGAGCAGAGTAGTCAGGTTGGACTGGCGGATGCCACTCAGCACAATCGCCGTGATCACCACCACCGCAGCCAACGCCAGACCCATCCGCCACAGTTGGCTATTTAATTGGCTATTTAAATTGAGCATGCTGAGTAGATAACCCGCAAAGCCCAACGCAGCGGTTGCCGCCGATGCGCTCTTGGCACACAGAAACATCCATCCTGCGACAAAGCCCAAGGTCGGGTTCATATACTTGTACCCAGACTCATAGGTGCCGCTACTCTGTGGATAGGTGGCGGCAAGTTGGGCACTCGAAAGCCCGTTACACACAGCCACCAACGCCGCCAATACAACTGCCAAGACCACAGCCGGTCCTGCAATTCCAGCCGCAATTCCGATACCCACAAACACGCCGGTACCTACAATAGACCCTAATCCCATCATGACTGCACCAAAGGTGCCTAACTCACGCCGTAATTGCGGCGCGAGTGGTGTTGAAGCATTAATTTGTGTCACACTGTCTCTCCACCAACCATCCCAGTCCAGTTCGACTGCGAATCCTCTCTCGACTTCTCCAACGGGTCGAATCGCTGGGACTTACCTCTTACTCTGTACTACACTGTAAATTCTGTACTCTGTAAATGATGTGTTTCAGTATAACCTTCCTCGAAGCCACCTAAGGGGTTCCCGGCTTCGAGGAAGGTGTTCACAATAAATTGTGGTGACAGACACACATTCATTCCTGAGTAATATTATAGCAAGCTTACCCGGTCTGTTCGCTCTATGCTATATACGTTTGGTAGTACACAAGATACCCTTTTGGATATGTGAAATATCTCGCAAGTTATTCCTGTGACAGAGATTTGACCCGTAAAGAACGCTGCAAAGCCGCTAAGAAACTGGGGTCTTTTCAGGTCGCAGCAGAATATGGAGTTCTTTTAACTGCGCTTCCGTGACTGGGCTAGGTGCGTTCACCATCAAGTCTGTGCCTGTCGCGGTCTTGGGGAAGGCAATCACGTCGCGAATCGAAGTTGCCTCGGCAAAGAGCGCCACCATGCGATCAATACCCAGCGCAATGCCACCATGCGGCGGTGCGCCATATTGGAATGCCTCGAGCAGATGACCGAATTGTGCTTCCACTTCTGCGCGTTCCAGCCCCAGCGCGGCAAAGAGCCGATCTTGCAACTCACTGCGATGGATACGGATGCTCCCGCCGCCGATCTCCCAACCGTTGAGAATGACATCATACGCTTTCGCCAAAACCTCACCGGGAGCACTCTCTAGTTTCTCCCAATCCTCGTCGCGCGCCGTTGTAAAGGGATGATGCACCGCTTGCCAGCGCTTATCTTCCTCGTTATATTCCAAAAGCGGGAAGTCTGTGACCCAACAGAAGGCCAATTTGCTGTTGTCGATGATGCCAGCTCGACGCCCAACGTCCATGCGTAAATTATGCAGCGTTTGTGCCACAACACTCGGCTTGTCAGCGACAATCAGAATGAGGTCGCCCGCCTGCGCGCCACTGGTCACGATAATTTCGCGCAATTCTTCTGGTCCAAAGAACTTGGAAATCTGGCTACGCAACGCATCTTCGCCATAGAAACCATCCGCACCCGGTGCGCCCGTTACACCGATCCAAGCCACACCTTTGGCCCCATATTGCTTCACAAACTCGGTCAACTCGTCAATCTCGCGGCGAGCCACATTGGCTCCACCCGGATAAACAATCCCCTTGACCTCTCCACCCGCAGCTACCGCATTCTTAAAGACGCCAAAGCCAGAGTCTTTGACCACTGTGCTTAAGTTGAACAACTGCATTTCAAAGCGCAGATCAGGCCGGTCAATGCCATACTTCTCAAGTGCCTCTGCATACGAAATGATCGGGAACGGAACTTGCTGTATCGGCTTGGGGCTGATCTCGGCGCAAAGCTCAATCAGCATCTTTTCGATTAGCGCGCGAATATCCTCCGCATCGACAAAGCTCATCTCCAGATCAAGTTGGGTGAACTCTGGTTGACGGTCGGCACGCAAATCTTCATCACGGAAACAGCGCGCAATTTGGAAATAGCGCTCGATCCCTGCCACCATCAACAACTGCTTCAACTGCTGGGGACTCTGGGGTAGCGCATAAAACTCATGCGCGTGCATGCGGCTGGGAACGATAAAGTCACGCGCACCTTCTGGCGTGCTCTTGAGCAGAATTGGCGTCTCAATCTCCAAAAACTCGCGCGACGAAAGGTATTCTCGAATAAAACGCACAATGTTATGGCGCAACACCAAATTGTTCACCATGCGCGGGCGGCGCAAATCTAAGTAGCGATACTTGAGACGCAATGCCTCATCCACCTCATCGGCGTTGCCACTCACATAAAAGGGTGGCGTCTTGGCAGCATTGAGAATGGTTACTTCCTCAACAATGACCTCAATTGCACCCGTTGCCAAATTGTCATTTTCAAAACCTTCAGGGCGTGCCTGAACAGTCCCCTTGACTTGCAGCACATACTCATTGCGTATTTGGTTGGCGACCTCATGGGCCCCGGCAGCATCTTCGTTTATGGTCACTTGCGTCAAGCCAAAGCGATCGCGCAAGTCAATAAAGATCAAGCCACCGTGGTCACGACGGCGGTTGACCCATCCAGCTAGCGTCACCTGCTGTCCAATATTTTCTATCGTTAATTCACCGCAGGTATGCGTTTTCAACATAAAGTTACCCTCTTCGAGCGTATTAAAATCAAGGAGATGCTCAGGTAAAATCTAAGCATCAGGTAAGTTCTAAGCAATCGTATCTAAAATTGAAGTATACGGGCGTGATACCAATGCGCGTGGCTGCGCATTGGTGTGCATTATAGTTTGCGTTTGGGTTGGGTGCAATTGTGCAATTGCAGATGGTTCATGCTGCCAGATCAATCATGCTTAGGGGGTGGCAGATACAGGCCAATCATATAGCCGCCATCCACACGCAGGGTTGTCCCCGTAACATACTCAGCGTCGTCACTGGCAAGAAAAGCCGCTGCCTTGCCAATATCCTCAACTCGGCCAATGCGACCCCAAGGAATACTGGTACCCGCGCGTTCAATCTCTTCTTCTGAATAGAAAGCACGTTCACCGGGTGTGTTTGTCCAGCCAGGGTTGATGATATTGACGTTAATTTGATATTGCGCCAACTCAGTCGCCATGGTACGTGCCAGATGGCTTACCGCCGCCTTTGCCATGTTATACGCAGCCGCGTTGGCGAAACCCATCTCTTCATGCACCGAGCTA
>JBBQIG010000323.1:0-6322 GCA_038324715.1 Anaerolineae bacterium
GAGCTGATTTCCCAAACTTAGTCGATTTCGACCCGCTACTTCGTAAAAAGAACTCAGTCACGGCTCACTTACCCAAAGGTGTTCATGCTCATCGTCGTACCAAACGGGCTGCTTGACCTACTTTTACCGGAAACGAAAGAATAAGGGATTGGGACGATACGAGCTAGATACGAAAGCAGGGGCTTGGGCGTCTACTATAGTAGATAGTAAGTAGCTATTACAGAGTAAGCAATGGCAGTAGCAACACACAGTATGTGCTTTGTCATAGAGTGCAGAGGAAATGTTTTCTTATGAAGAAGGTCTTTCATTTTGGACTGCTTGGTGTGCTGGTTTTACTCCTGCTAGGTTGCGCGGGCGCGACAGAGGTAAACGAAGTTGTCGTCGAGGTGAGTGAGCAAGGGTATCTTCCAGCTAAGGTGACGGTTTTGGTGGGAAAGGATGCTCAGCTGACCTTGCGTAATACAGGTACAGAGGAACATGACCTCGGCATTCTTGAGATCCCCGTCGTGTCGCGTGGCAAGGGGGATCCGATGGCAGGTATGGCAGGTATGAGTTCAGAGATGGCAACACCTCTGCAATTGCACATCGTCGCCGCGCCAGGTGCGGCCAATTCAGTGGATGTAACCCCCACAAAGGTAGGGAAGTACGAGTTTCGTTGTCAAATCGCGGGCCACAGCGAGATTGGAACGCTCATCGTAGCTCGATCTGCAGAATAGCAACTTTGGGAGGAGATTGTCATATGTACGTGAAGTGGCGCAACAGTAGCGCATTCATCCTCGTAGGATTGTTCTGGTGGTTGACAGGCCAGCCAGTCCTGGCACAGGAAACAGCGCATCGCGTGCTGCGAGGGGAATCGTTGTCTCAAATTGCAGCGGATCATGGCACAGATGTGACAACGCTGCGGGCATTAAATGATCTAGAAGATATTGATACGATTCGGGTGGGGATGGTTTTGGAACTATCCTTGCAGGCAGATCCCGCAGGCATAAATCCCACAGGTGAGGCGACGGACGAGATATCGACATTGACAACCGAATCGCTAGGTCCAGAGCGTGAGGAGCCTATCCAGCCCCCTGTGAGCAGGGAGAGAGTGGATGAGGCGGTTTCTAATTCTGAAAGCAGCAGCACGCCAGATGGTATCAACGTAACGATTGCCGAAGTCGTAACCGACCCTGAAATTATTCATATCGTAATCCGCGGGGAGCATCTGGGAACCTTAGCGCGTGAGTATGGTGTGTCCGCAGCGGTAATTGCACGGGCCAATAATCTTGAAGATGCGAACATCATTGTTCCGGGTCAGCGGTTGGTCATTCCGCTCGCCAACACGGTTCCACAAGTAGACACGACGGCTCAAAACGTGGACACCAGCGAGTCACCCGTTGCGCGTGCCGAGAGCTACCACTCACATGCAGAGTTGCCGAGCGGAGTGACTGGCTCGATGGAAAAGTGGATTGATGTCGATCTGAGTGAACAACGCGTAGTCGCCTATGTCGGTTTAGAGGTAATTGAGACGTTTATCGTTTCGACGGGTCTGCCGGGCACGCCTACGGTGCAAGGCGAGTTTCGCATTTGGGCCAAAACCCCCTTGCAGGATATGTACGGCGGCAATCGTGCCGCGGGAGATTATTATTATCTTGAGGACGTGCCCTGGGTACAGTATTTTTTTGAAGACTATGCCTTTCACGGCGCGGTTTGGCACAATAACTTTGGGCAGCCAATGAGTCGAGGTTGTGTCAATATGCGGGTCGAAGATGCACAGTGGCTATTTGAGTGGGCATCACCCGCCATGGAGGTTGACGCAAGCGGCTGGTTGTTTACCGGTGCGGAAGAAACTGGGACATTGGTTGTTGTACATGAATAGCCTGTTATATGCGTCAGATGTCCCAAAGGGAGCGACAAAATGATTGAACCGATTGAGCAAGTGGAAATCAGCAAAGCATCTGGCTATTGGCGTGGGTTGATGGTCGTTGCCCTCATGTTGGGAATTGGGTGGATCAACTTAAGCCGATTGCCGCAAGAGGTTGTCGCGCAAGATCAAGCAATTCAAGCCCCGATGACAGGATTTTTGGCACCCGACTTCAGCCTGCAATTTGTTGATGGCGGTGAGTTTCAGCTTTCCACGCGACGTGGGCTTCCGCTGATCATCAATTTCTGGGCAACATGGTGTCCGCCCTGTCGCGCCGAGATGCCCGCATTAGAGAGCATCCAACAACAGTATGCCTCTCAAGGATTGATGGTACTCGGTGTTGATCAAGGAGAATCGCCAGAAGTGGTCACACAGTTTGCCCGACAAACGGTGAAAACGACCTTCCCGTTGGTGCTAGATCGGCAATTGCAAGTGGGGCAATTATATGGTGTCAGAGCACTCCCCACAACCTTCTTTGTCGATAGAGAAGGTCGGATACGTAGCATCAAGATTGGTGCCCTAGATACAGCGTCGCTCGTTGACGGCGTTCAGCAAATCATAACGCCATGATTCAACAGGGCTATAACTGTTTAGGTCGTCTTGGATAAGCGAGGACAAGTTCATGTTTCCTGTTCTATCAATTGCAGGACTAACAATTCCTGTGGAGCCTCTATTCTGGGTGTTGGCGTTTAGCTTAGGCAGTGAGATTGGGGGGCGCGCACTCGGACGATTGGGGGCCAACCTTGTGCCATCACAACAGGAACGGTGGCAAGGACTGTATAGCCAAGCGACAATGGTCGCGCTGGTCGCTGGCCTGCTTGTCGCGCGAATTAGCTATGCAGGTATGAACTTTTCAGTCTATCGTGACTCGCCTACCTTAATCTTTTCCATTCGCCCTGGGACTTTTGCCGCGACACCAGGATTGATTGCCGCTGCCGCAGTGTTGGGTTTCTGGTTAATGCGCCACAGCGTTGGTCTATGGCATGTGACAGATGCTACCGCGGTCGGCGTTGCGGCGGCCATGGCCATACTCAAAGTAGGACATTTTCTGACAGGGGCAGCCTATGGACAACCCACTGACATGCCTTGGGGCATTGTGGTATGGGGGATGGTGCGCCACCCTGTGCAACTTTATGAGGCCAGTAGTTGGTTTGCAATTGGGCTGTTCCTCTGGTGGTATCTGCGGCGGCTGCAATCTGGAGAGACCTTTTGGCGGCTGATCGTCGGTGGCAGCCTGAGCATCTTGGTTTTGGCCGCATTTCGTGCTACCTCGCCCACTGTGATGGGCGGGGTGCGCGTACCACAATTAGTGGCACTAGGGCTGCTTCTAATCGGTTTGTATGTATTGTCGTTTTACGCGCGTTCTCCTCAACCGCGCGCAGAACACGATTCCCCGCCTGACGAAGAAGGGTCACGCTCAAGTGGATTCGATGCAGCTTCGCATCAGATGTAGAGAAGTTTGGTAAGGCTCACAATGAAAGTAACAACTCAATTACGTGCTCCCGTTTCGATGTCACAAACTTTGGCAGATCGAGTGGTCCACGGGATTATGCGCCACTGGCTTGGCTTGACGCTCGTGGCACTCATTATCTTTTCACTTGGCCCATTTCTCGCCCCGGTGGCAATGGCTGCCGGATGGCCCAAAGCAGGGCAGCTTATCTACTGGTTTTACTCAGCCTTTTGTCACCAATTGCCGCAACGCAGTTGGTTTCTATTTGGCGACCAACTAACATACACCGTGGGTGAGATTCACAAAGCCGCACCTGAATTATCTGGCTGGCAATTACGGTTTTTCAATGGTACGCCAGCGATGGGTTGGAAAGTAGCTTGGAGTGATCGCATGATTAGTTGGTATGGCATGATCCCTGTCTTTGGCGTGGTCTATGCACTACTCCGCCAATGGGGAAAAGCGCCGCGGCCAATTTCATGGCGTTTGTTTCTCTGGCTACTTTTGCCTCTTGTATTGGACGGCGGAACACATTTGCTCAACGATCTGGTTACGATGGGGAGTGGCACTGGTTTCCGCGATACCAATCATTGGCTAATGGTGCTAACGGGCAATGCTTGGCCAGCATTTTATGCCGGAGATCACCTAGGCACGTTCAATTGGTGGATGAGACTTATGACAGGTCTGTTGGGTGCTGGGGCAGTTGTGTTTTGGGTATTCCCTTGGCTCGATCAATGGATGACCGCCGAGCTTGCACGCGAGGAGAGCAAGTCCGTTCAAGCTAGCGGATAAACCGCAGTGCCGCCAGTTGTGAGACATTATCGATTGCTGGATAGGAGAGGTATGCAAGGAGAAGAAGAAGCTATTGGTCAGCAGGTCACCGATGTAGGACGCCGCTGGCTTGAGCTGGG
This sequence comes from Anaerolineae bacterium, assembly GCA_038324715.1. GTDB lineage: Bacteria > Chloroflexota > Anaerolineae > Caldilineales > Caldilineaceae > QEUY01. The sequence continues at coordinate 4,265 of JBBQIG010000323.1, forward strand.
CATTGGTCTTGTGCTGGTCGGCTTACTTACATGGCCTACCTGGCGTTGGCTGTGGAATGAGTGGATGGCCAATGACTACTATAGCCACGGAATTTTGATTGCCCCGGTGGCCCTTTATCTTGCTTGGCGACGTTGGCGCAACCAACGAACTCATCTCAACTGGGAACAAGGACGTTTCGGCTTTGGGCTATTGCTGCTTGCCGTGAGTATTGTCGTCTATCTCTACTTTTTTCAGGGACGTGCCTTTTACTTGGCTGCATTCGCTACCATCGGGCTATTAGTTGGGCTTGTATGGACACTAGCCGGAAGCACCCTGGTTCGCCTGTGGGCTTTCCCACTGGCCTATCTCTTGCTTATGGTGCCCCTACCTTTTGTTGAACGCGTGACTCTGCCACTAGCGCTTTTTACCGGCGTCTGCTCAGCGGCAGTTGTAAAATTCTTGGGGTTGAACATTACGGTGGTCGGCAGTGCAATTACCTTGCCCAATGCAGACTTAGTGATTGGCGCTCAATGTAGTGGCATCAACTCCATGATTGCACTTACGGCCCTGCATGCACTCGTGGCTTATGTCGTACATGGTCCGCTGTGGGCAAGAACGCTCCTCCTGCTGCTTGCCATTCCTGTCGCCATGTTGGGAAACATTCTGCGCGTGGCGAATCTTTTGTTTGTAGCGCGCGCGTGGGGGGCACAGGCAGCTTTTCAGTTCTATCATGACTACTCCGGCCTTGTCTTTTTTGTGGTGGCACTGTTGTTACTCCTCCCGCTGACACGCCTGTTGGGTTGCAACCGATTACGGGCAGAGACCCTTTAGCAGATGAGCATATAAGTGAATGGGATACAGTCGATGGATGAAGCAACCGTAGATACACTGACTAGAACGCATACGGACGCGCCCGTTGTCCGGAAAAGTGTCCGATTTTGGGAGGTCGATGCGCTGCGCGGGCTGGCTGTGGCAATGATGGTGATCTACCACTTAATTTTCGACCTCTATTACTTCGGTGTGACCGACGTGATCTTCACGAATCCTTTCTGGTTTTACTTTCAGCGCACGACTGCAACCCTTTTTATCCTTCTCGTAGGAGTTTCCTTAACCCTGCGACATGGGCGCAGCAGCATCGTTCCAACATACTGGACACTAGCTAAACGAGGGCTACAACTTATTGGGTGGGGGCTGCTCATTTCATTGATAACCTGGTTTGCTTTGGGGCCGAATTTTTACGTACGCTTCGGAATTCTACATTTTATCGGTCTCTCCATCCTACTGGCCTATCCCTTTCTACGCTGGCGTTGGGTGAATGTGGGCCTTGGTATCGTGCTGATTGCACTAGGCATTTGGTTGCAACAATTTCGCTTTGATCCGCCCTGGTCTTATCTCTTTTGGCTGGGGCTGGAGCCGGTCAATCATGCGTCGGTAGATTTCTTCCCATTTGTGCGCTGGTTTGGCGTTGTGCTCATCGGCATTGCCATTGGAAACTGGCTATATGCCAAAGGCGAACGTCACTTCCCGTTTGTTGATCTAACCCTGGCTCCGCCGATCTTCGCCTTGCGTTGGATGGGACGCCACGCATTGCCGATTTACCTACTACATCAACCCGTTTTGCTGACCCTCATGGTGCTCTGGTTTTGGATTTGGACAATGACAAGCCCGTCTTTCTAGGGCGCATACATAAAGTGTCTATGCATTCCATTTGGAACAGAATGGTACAGAGAGCTTTTCGGAAGAGAGACATAGAATCTTGCCACAATTTATTCGGTTGTTGTTGAGAAAGTTTGAATGGAATTGGGGATGGGTGTTCATGGCATTCGTAGTTGGATGCACACCCGTTGCTGCGCCAGCACAGGTGCTGGCTGTGACGGATGCGTTGAGTACAAAGTGGCTCGATGTCAGTATCGGCCCAGAAACGGTCACGTGGTTTAACACCAACGCGCAACCAAATGACATTGCGCGCATAGACCATCCAAATATGTTAAATCTACTAGCAGAGTTGACAACAGGGCGGCGGCTGGTAGTAGTCAAGACCATTGCGGAAGCTCAACAGGTGTTGGCGGAATTCGCTG
>JBBQIG010000324.1:0-6322 GCA_038324715.1 Anaerolineae bacterium
AAAAGGTAGAGAATTTGCGTGCCGGGGTGGAGGAGAGTACGACGCGACCTGTGGCACGCTTGTTAACGGGATTAGGCATCCGCTTTGTGGGCGCGGTCGTCGCCGAGTTGTTGATGGATCGCTTCCATAGCTTGGACGCGCTGATGCAAGCCACTGAAGAAGAGTTAAACAAGGTTGAAGGCATTGGCGGGCGGATTGCCAAGAGCGTCGTAGATTATTTTGCGCTGGAACCCAATCGGTTGCTGATTCAGAAGTTTGCCTCTGCTGGTGTGCGTGTGGCGGATGAGGTGGTGGCGCATGAGGGTGAACCTGCCGCGCAACCGTGGGAAGGGCAAACGTTTGTGGTGACAGGGACGCTGCCGACGATGACCAGGGATGACGCCAAAGCTTTTATTGAAGCGCGCGGGGGTAAGGTGACAGGCGCTGTGAGTAGCAAAACGGATTATGTTGTGGTGGGTGAAAATGCAGGCAGTAAACTGGACAAGGCGCGCCAACTTGGCGTTAAAACGCTCGAGGAGGCCGAACTGCGCGCATTGGCAGAAGAAGGCTGATGTGAACACGCAAAGGGGACAATTATGAATTATATAAACTCTGCACCTTTGGCGGCGATGCTGGAAGGACTTCAGCAAGGGCAGCATAGCCTTTCCATCTATTTTGAACAGATGTGCCGGCGGATCGATCAGATTGATCCAAATGTTCATGCCTTTCTACCAGAATCCAACCGCTTGGCACGTTTGCGCGGTGAGGCAATGGCGTTGCGCGAGCGCTATCCAGAGCGGATTGACTTGCCGCCCCTTTATGGTGCATTGGTAGGTGTGAAGGATATTTTTCATGTAGATGGGTATGTGACGCGTGCCGGCAGCGAAGTTCCGCCAGAACTCTTTGCAGGAGAAGAGGCGACGGTCGTAAAACTGCTGCGTGAGGCTGGCGCATTTATTGCGGGCAAGACCGTGACGACAGAATTTGCTTTTGTGGAGCCAGGGCCTACGCGTAACCCGCATAACACGGCACATTCACCGGGTGGCTCCAGCAGTGGCTCGGCAGCCGCGGTGGCGGCTGGCATGTGTAACTTGGCATTGGGAACACAGACGATTGGCTCGGTGATCCGGCCCGCGGCCTATTGTGGAATTGTGGGCTTTAAGCCTTCTTTTGACCGCATCCCCACCGATGGGTTGGTCTATTTTTCGCGCACAGTTGACCATGTGGGACTTTTTACGCAAGATGTTGCGGGGATGAAGTTGGCGGCATCGGTGCTGTGCCGAGGGTGGCAAGGTGACGAGGAATATGAAGAGAGTGCCGCGACTGGGCTACCGGTTTTGGGGGTACCAGATGGCCCCTATTTAGCCCAAACTGACCCTGCGGCGTTGGCTGTCTTTGAAGAGATCTTGTTGATGCTACAAGTGGCGGGTTGTACGGTGAAACGTGTTGCTGCTTTGGAAGAGATTGAGACCTTGAATGATGAGCATCGTCGCTTGATTTTTGGCGAGTTTGCACGTGAACACGCAGCAATCTTTGCTGAACATAGCGTGCATTATCGTCCGCGCACCGCTGAGGCGATTCGCAGTGGGCAACAGGTGGATGATGCTGAACTGGAAAAGTTGCGCCAAAGCCCCCAAAACCTGCGTGAGAAGTTGCAAGCTCAGATGGCAGCAGAAGAGATTGACTTGTGGGTTTGTCCTGCCGCAACCGGGCCAGCCCCAATGGGGTTGGGTTCCACGGGAGATTCCAATATGAATTTGCCGTGGACACATGCAGGAATGCCAACGATCACGCTCCCCGCGGGACGAGCGCAGAATGGGATGCCATTGGGGTTACAGTTGGTGGCACCCTTTGCGACGGATGAGCAGTTGTTGGCTTGGGCGGCAGTGGTGATGGAGCGGGTGCCAGAGCCAGTGGATGCTGATCTGTAGCTGAAGAGACCTGTTCGTTAATCATTTTGTTCGTTAATCATTTTGGTAGTGTGGAGAGAGTGCAGGATATTGCGGTTATGAGTGATACGGATTATCCCATGTTGCCGGTGGAGAGCGCATTAGGAATTGTGCTTGAACACTCAGTGCCGCTGCCTCCGTTGACGTTGGCACTTGACCAGGCGCTGGGACACATTTTGGCTCAAGATGCGGTTGCGCGCGAAGCGTTGCCACCCTTTGCTGCTTCGGTGAAGGATGGCTATGCTGTGGTGGCGACGGATGGCCCTGGCGACTATCCAATGGTGGGAACCGTGACCGCAGGGCGTATGGCCGATTTTCAGGTGCAGCCTGGGACGGTGGCGTATATTACGACGGGCGCGCCCTTGCCTCCAGGGGCTGATGCGGTGGTGATGGTTGAAGTGACTGAACGTTTGGCTTCATCCAATGGTCAAGCGCGTGTGCGCGTGCGACAGGGAGTGACTGCAGGGGCGGATGTGCGCCCTGTCGGTTTTGACGTCATGCCTGGACAGCAGGTATTGCCTGCGGGAACCCGGCTGGGTGCGGCGGAGATCGGACTCTTGGCGACAGTTGGCATTGCGCAGGTGCTTGTCACTCCACGCCCGCGCGTGGCGATTTTTTCGAGCGGCGATGAACTGGTTGAGCCGGATGCTCTGCCAGGATCGGGCCAAATCCGCGACAGCAATCGGGCGATGCTGGTTGCGGCTGTTCTCGCTGCAGGGGGTGAACCTATTGATTTAGGCATCGCCAGCGATACAAGAGATGACCTTGAAGGACGTATTCAGCAGGGATTGCACGAAGCTGATATGTTGCTGACTTCGGGCGGCGTCTCTATGGGTGATTTGGATTTGATCAAGCCACTTTTTGAACAAATCGGGACTGTGCATTTTGGACGTTTACGCATGAAACCCGGCAAGCCCTGTACTTTTGCAACTGCCGAGGTTGACGGTAAGCGGCGGCTGCTCTTTGGTTTGCCGGGGAATCCTGTAAGCAGTTTGGTGACCTATTATTTGCTTGTGGCTCCTGCCATTCGCAAACTGGCTGGATGGCCTAACCCGCATTTGACGCGTATTCAAGCGCATTTAGATCAAGCCTTGCAACTTGATGCCTATCGTCCAGAGTTCCATCGGGCGACTGCAACGTGGGATTCTGCATTAAACGAGGGGCGTGGAGGCTATCGAGCGGTGAGTACGGGGATTCAAGCTAGCAGCCGTCTATTGAGTATGCGCACAGCCAATGTGCTTTTGGAACTGCCACAGGCGGAGGGAACGCTTGCCGCTGGGGAGGTGGTTTCCGCACTGGTGATTGGCGATTTATGAGATGGGGTGAAGGTTGAGCGACCAGTTAACACATTTAGATGCCCAGGGTAATGCCACGATGGTGGATGTGGGCGATAAGGCAGTCACCAGCCGCACCGCGGTTGCGCAGGGCGAAGTGCAGATGCAGGCTTCGACGCTGGCGGCGATACGCGATGGCAATGTGCCCAAGGGCGATGTCCTGGCGGCAGCACGCATCGCTGGAATTATGGCTGCAAAGAAGACCCCAGAATTAATTCCCCTCTGTCATACACTGCTGTTGAGCAAGGTTGCCGTGGAGTTTGAGGTGGATGAAGCCGCTCAACGCGTGCTCATTACTGCCACGGTGCGTTGTAATGGGCAGACAGGGGTGGAGATGGAGGCGCTGACTGCGGTGAGTGTGGCGGCGCTGACCATTTATGATATGGCGAAGGCGTTGGATAAGGGTATGACGATTGGTGCGATCCGCTTGATGGAAAAGCAAGGCGGTAAGTCGGGCGAGTGGCGACGAGAGGAATCATCGTGAGTGGTGACATTGCAGTGACCGTGAAACTCTTTGCCACGCTGCGCCAACAGGCAGGCTGGGCAGAGCAATCGATGCGTGTGCCAAGCGGGTCTACAGTGGGTGCGCTGATGACGATGATTATCGAGACCACACCTGACCTGAAACTGAGTGGGCGAGCGGTCTACGCGGCTGTGAACCAGAGTTATTCGCAAATGGATCGGGTGCTGCAAGAAGGTGATGTGGTGGCAATCTTTCCGCCGGTATCGGGTGGCTCTGCAAGGAAAATTTGGGGAGGAAGCTGATGGGCGAACGCAAACGCTTTGAGATAACAACGGATGCGCTGTCGTTGGATGATGTGGCAGCGCGGGTTAGTGATCCTCGCTATGGAGCAATTACGACCTTTGCCGGGGTAGTGCGCGGCGAGACCGTGACTGCCGAGGGGGAACGAGGGACGGATTTTCTGCATTATGAAGCCTATGCCGAGATGGCTGAGAGCATGTTGGCGCAGATTGGTGAGGAGATTCAGACGCAGTGGCCTAAGGTGGGTGCAGTTAGTATTTTGCACCGGATTGGGCGCTTGGAGATTGGCGAGCCGAGCGTGCTGATTGCAGTGGCAACACCGCATCGGGGCGATGGCTGTTTTGAGGCCTGTCGCTATGCCATTGAACGGCTCAAGGCTGTGGTGCCGATTTGGAAGCAAGAGAATTGGGCCGATGGTCAGGTCTGGGTGGAAGGGCCGCGTCAACCTGATTTAGCTCTCGACCCAACAGAGGTTGAAACAAAATGAAAAGGCAAATATTTGACAGCGTATGGGGGAAATGTTACTATACTCCTTACGAGCAGATGCGGTACTCCTGAACGCACTGGTGAACCCAGTGATGAGGGGGGTGCATTTGCGCCTTAACAGGTAAATAGAGGGCGGATAGAACTGTCACTGCTGGCTTTGAACCAGTAGAGGAACTTCCCGACTCCCATGCCGTCTTTATGGCGGAAAGGTTGCCCTACGAAACCGTAAGTAGGGGCAGGCATCTGGTAACGGCTGGCTGACTACAACCGCAACAGAAAGGAATCCCGCCGAGGCGACATGCAGTCAAATGCAAGTTGACTTAGGTAAGGGCTGAAAGGGTGGGGTAAGAGCCCACCAGCGGGTACAGCAATGTGCCTGGCTAGGCGAGCGTGCAACTGGGAGCAAGGCGAGAGGGTCACGCTTTTTGTGTGATCTCGTCGCAGCGGTGCGAGCGATGCTGGATAACGCCCAGCAAGCTACAAACTGCCAGATTACGATGTGTCAGTGATTTGGGTTTAGCACTTATTTGTGCATATGCAAGCCTATATGATAACATTACTGAGATAGATGACAGTGCAGGTCAGGGGGAATAACCCATCGCCACGAGCGAAAGACCTGAGACAGAATCGGGGGTACAAGTCCGCCCCGAATTTGCGTAAAATAGCGATTCTCGCTATACTTTGCAGGCGCTGGCAACCGCACAACGGCAAAGCGCTTGGCCGACGTGGCGGAATGGCAGACGCGATAGATTTAGGATCTATTGCCTGAAAGGGTGTGGAGGTTCGAGTCCTCTCGTCGGCACCTTGGGCAGATGGGGGCCCGTGGCCTAGCGGGAAGGCGTCTCCTTTGCAAGGAGAAGATCGTCGGTTCGAATCCGACCGGGTCCACCTCTAAGACCAGAGAAGTGAGTGTTGTAAAAGTTGGTCTGCCCTTCAGTTTGTCAAGTTGTGAACATTAAATAGCGGTATTTATGCGGGCGTAGTTCAGTGGTAGAACGTCTCCTTGCCAAGGAGAAGGTCGTGAGTTCGAATCTCATCGCCCGCTCTGAAGTGGCCGGCCCGAAGCCGGCCTTTTTGCCGAGATAGCTCAGTCGGTAGAGCACAGCATTGAAAATGCTGGTGTCCCCAGTTCAAGTCTGGGTCTCGGCACGTGATGGACCAACAGTCTAGTCTACGGGCTAGCTAATGGGGGATCGTCTAACGGCAGGACTACGGACTTTGAATCCGTCAATTGGGGTTCGAATCCCTGTCCCCCAGCCAGCAACCGGGGCAGGCATCCTGCCCCGGCTTTTTTTCGTCAATTTATGGCGCTTGTAGCTCAATGGCAGAGCACCAGATTGTGGATCTGGATGTTGCGGGTTCGAGCCCCGTCAAGCGCCCCAAGCACGAATACGAACATTTGGCGCGAAAAAGCTATTCTGTTTGTAAAGTGCAACTGGCTATAGAAAGCGGCACCGACTTATCTTGGCGGATTGACGGTGCCGTTTTCTATTGGTACAAAAAAGCTGTCAGTTTGCTGTCTGTTTCAGCCCAGCAAGATATTCCTCATCAACAATATAGTTATATTCGTGCGCAAATGCTCGCAGGTCATCAATCTTGATCTTGAGCAGTCCCCGAAATCCATGCTTGCGGGCCAATAGCCTGCCCGCCGCGATATGATTCCGGATCGTCTCGTCCGAGACGGCGATCGCGGTACCTGCTTCTGCGGTTGTAAGTTCCATGGCTTGCCCTTTTGGTATATTTGGTTGACTTGGCGAGATAATATCACGTCATCGGTTCATACGTCAAGTACCAATTTTGATCTTCCTCAG
>JBBQIG010000325.1:0-6318 GCA_038324715.1 Anaerolineae bacterium
AGGTCAAAGTGGTCATAACATTGCATAAAAGAACATAGTAAAGAACAACGTAAGGTATAGCATAGCGTGACTGATAACAACGGCTTTGAAAAAAAATCTGTGCGGGTTGGCGTCGTATTTGGTGGGCGCAGCAGCGAACATGAAGTTTCCCTGGCAAGTGCCGCAAATGTCATCGACGCATTAACGCGCGCTGGCTATCAAGTCGTGCCCATAGGCATTACACCCGTGGGGCGTTGGCTGGTTGAAGGCGACCCCATGAAGCTTCTAAGTGACAACGCGGCACTGACTCCCCACCTTGAAAGCAGCAATGGGGAATCTGCTCAATCTGTACCCACAGAGAACTGGGCGCTGTTGCCCAGCACAACGCATGCCACGCAACTGGCAACCATTGACGTCATCTTCCCTGTACTCCACGGCCCCTATGGCGAAGATGGTACCATCCAGGGCTTGCTGGAAATGGCAAACCTGCCCTATGTAGGCTGTGGTGTTACCAGCAGCGCCGTGGCAATGGATAAGGCAATTGCCAAACAACTATTTGCCGCTGCTGGGTTGCCCCAGGTGCGCCATCAGCTTCTTTTGCGCAATGTCTATCAGGCAGATCCAGAGGTAGCTTGTGCCAGCATAGAAGCCGTGTTGAACTATCCCCTCTTTGTCAAACCTGCCAACTTGGGCAGCAGCGTGGGGGTGACCAAAGCGCATCACCGGCAAGAACTGCTCGCAGCCCTTGCCATTGCCGCCCAATATGACCGCAAAATTCTGATCGAAGAAGCAGTTCCCAACTGTCGTGAGATCGAAGTGAGTGTCTTGGGCAACGACGAGATCATTGCCAGCACCCCTGGCGAAATCGTTCCCGGTCACGAATTTTACGACTATGCGGCAAAGTATCTGGATGATTCCAGCCAACTGCTGATTCCGGCACGACTGACCGAGCAACAGATGGCAACGGTGCGGGAGATGGCAGTACGCGCTTTTCAAGCCATTGATGGCACAGGGCTTGGCCGCGTTGACTTCCTGTTGGACGATCAAAGCGGCGACTTCTATCTCAACGAAATTAACACCATGCCGGGCTTCACACGCATCAGCATGTATCCCAAACTTTGGGAAGCCAGTGGCATATCTTACCCAGAGCTAGTAGACCGCCTGGTGCAATTAGCGCTCGTCCGCTACGATGACCGCCAACAAAATAGCACCAGTCGCTAGTGCCTTACAGCAGCCCCCTTCCTTGGAGCCGGGAACCCTTTGGGTGGCTCCGAGGAAGGTTCAGCAGAGAGACCCTTTCCCAGCCAGTGGTTACGCACCTAGAGATTGCACCTTAGAGATTGCCCATGAACAGCCAGCCAGTCACACGCACATCATCTAAAAGATCATCTCCCGATCCATTGCAAACCAACACACGGAGCAGCCGCGGGTCAACAGCAGCAACGCCCCATCAACAGGCGCGCCGCAAACGCGCAGTCTCGCGCCAAAAGCGCAACTTCGAGGCAGCCTTTTCACGCCTGCCCATCCCCAAAGACATCGGCGCATCGCTGCAATGGGTGGAAGTGCCAGTCGCGCTGCACCCCACACCCTGGCACTTTAGCAAAATGCTAAGTCTGCTCTTGCTGCTAGGGGCTTTGTACAGCATCACAATGCTCCACAACCAGGATGAGTGGTTTGTCTATCGTGAAGATGTGCGCTTCAACAGCCTGATCCGGCTGCGCGCCGATGAACTCTATCAGGTGGTTAACGTGGAAGGCTGGAACATCTTTTGGATCGAGCCCGAAACTATTCGCAAGCAGCTACTTGCGTTGCCGTGGGTAGAGGATGCACAAGTCAATGTCACCATCCCCACAGCGCTATCGATCAACATTATAGAGATGAACCCGGTAGCCGTTTGGGTGACCAATGAAGGCAATTTCTGGCTTGCCGCCAATGGTGCGGCACTCCCAATTGTTAGCCTGGAAAAGAGCGCATTGCCAGAGCTAGCGTTGCCTCAAATTATCGACACTTTACAAGAGGCACGCGTAGTTGGCGAGGGTGCTTTGGCAATTGATCCACAGGTGCTGCAAAGTGCGCTCAAGGTCATGGAGGCAATGCCAGAATTAGAAAGCAAAATCCGTTACAATAAGTCTATAGGTTTGAATTTTCCTTTGCTAGATCCTAATGTTTGGGTATACTGGGGTAACGGTTTTGATTTGGAAACAAAATTACAAAACTTGGTCGTGACCAGCGAGTTGGTTCGAGATGCCGAAGAACCAGCGCAGATTTTGGATATCCGCCTCGTAGATCGGCCCTACGTTCGTTATATTGATCAGTTTGGTGAGTGAAAAGTAGGACATGGAAGAATTCATCTCTGCCATTGATATTGGCACGACTAAAATTTGCGCCCTCATAGCAGGTGTCACCCACGATAGCCTGGGCAATCTCGCCCTGCGCGTCTTGGGCGAAGGCACCTCCGTTAGCCAGGGCATTCGCCGCGGTGTGGTGGTGAATGTCAACGAAGTAATTGCTTGCATTGGCGAAGCCATCGAAAAATGTGAAACTGACGCGGGTCAGAACATGGGCAGCGCCTATATTGGGATTGCGGGCAGTCACATTAGCACCCTCAACAGCAAGGGTGTCAGCCCCGTCGATTCCCGTCACGGTGTCACCATGCAGGATATGCAGCGTGCACTGGAAGGTGCGCGTGCGGTGGCTTTGCCCGAAAGCAGAGAAGTCATTCACACCATCGCCCGCGAATGGATTGTAGACGGTCAAAGCAATGTTCAACACCCGTTGGGCATGAGCGCCTTCCGCCTTGAAGTAGACGCCCATGTGGTCACGGGCAGCAGCACGGCGATCAACAACATCACCCAATGTATCCATGCACATGATGTAGAGATTGACGAACTGGTGCTGGAACCGCTGGCAGCCAACGAAGCCGTCTTGCGTCCCGAAGAGCGACGCATGGGTGTTGCCGTGGTGGATATCGGTGGCGGCACAACGGACATTGCGGTCTTTCTAGAAGACGGTCTTTGTCACACCGTTGTGCTGGACATGGGTGGCAATCACTTCTCCCAAGATATTGCAGTAGGGCTTCGTGCGCCCTTTGAGACCTGCGAGGAGCTGAAACTGCGCTATGGCAGCGTGCTACCCGACAGCGTACCCGAAGACGACAAAGTATGGGCAACTGTCTTTGGCGAAAAAGCCGAACGCAGTTTTAGCCGCCGCTTCATCTGTACAATTCTCGAAGCACGCGCAGGGGAAATGATGGAGATCATCGGCACCAAGCTGGATGAGAGTGGCTATTTTGACAAACTCTCCGCCGGAGTCGTGCTCACAGGTGGTTCCAGCCAAGTGCCAGGATTAACTGAATTAGGTCGCAGCATCTTGGGGATGCCTGTACGCATCGGCACCCCCACCAATCGCCTGCCGCTAACAGGCTTGAGCCGCAACCTGCAAAGCCCCGCCTATTCCACCAGCATCGGCTTGTTGCTTTGGGGTTTGCATGAAGATGCGCGCAAAATTCGTCAAAATTATGCCGTGCAACAGCGTCCGCAGGCGGATTGGATGGGCCGCGCCATGCGAATGCTGAAAAACTTGTTGCCGGGATAGGCATTATGCATATATAATAGCGATACTACGTATTCGGACAGCCCCACAGATCATTCATTTTATTCATTATTCGTGCTGTGGCTACGCTGACTTATAGGTGTGAATTTTTGCAAGGAAGATGGCGTTGTAATGGACTCGTTTGGACAAGACATGGGTCAAGAGAAGGAGCAAGAGATGGCGCGCAGCAATTCGCAGCCGCAGTTTGTAGAAAACTTCGCCAAGATCAAGGTGGTAGGGGTTGGCGGCGGTGGTCAAAATGCGGTGAATCGCATGATTGAGGAGGGCCTTCAAGGGGTTGAGTTTATCTCTGTCAACACGGATGCCCAGGCACTCATGCTTTCCAATTCACCAGTTCGTCTCCGTATTGGAGACAAGTTGACCAAGGGACTCGGTTCCGGCGGCAACCCAGAGATTGGACAGCGCGCTGCCGAAGAAAGCCGAGAAGAGATCAAAGAGGTGCTGGAGGGTGCCGATATGATCTTTGTCACCGCGGGTATGGGCGGTGGCACAGGCTCTGGCGCGTCACCAATCATTGCGGGAATTGCCCGCAGCTTGGGTGCGTTGACCATCGGCGTGGTAACACGACCCTTCACCTTTGAAGGCAGTCACCGTCGTCGCTCGGCAGAAGGCGCATTGGATGAGCTAAGGGCCAATGTAGATACACTGATCGCCATCCCCAACGACCGACTATTGCAGGTGGTGGATAAGAAAGTAAGTATCAATCAAGCCTTCCGCACCGCCGATGATGTGCTACGTCAAGGTATCCAAGGCATCAGCGAATTGATCACCATTCCTGGGTTGGTCAACTTGGACTTTGCTGACGTACGCTCGGTCATGTTGGAAGGTGGCGCAGCATTGATGGCAATTGGCCGCGGCACCGGCGAAAATCGGGCTACGGATGCCGTGCAACAGGCAATTCACAGCGCCTTGTTGGATGTCTCCATCGACGGCGCACGCGCTATCCTCTTCAACATTAAGGGTGGCAATGACCTCAGCCTCTTTGAAGTCAACGAAGCCGCCGAAGTGATTCGCGCCAGCGCCCACCCGGAATCCAACATCATCTTCGGTGCCGTAATTGACCCGAACTTGAAAGAGGAAATCCACCTGACTGTCATCGCCACCGGCTTTGACCGCCAGGATAGCCCAGAACTGCCGCGATATGACGAACAGCGCAACTATGACAATCGCACAGCCCAGCAGCGACCGCAGGAGCCTAGCCGCCCTACCCCGCCGCCAGCCAACGATTACAAAGTTCGCACCTTTGAGCGTGACGACCTTGATATTCCTTCGTTCCTACGCCGCTCGCGTACAAACGGACGCTAAAGGTCTACGCTTCGGCTTAAGCTTGGGCACCTCAACCCATCCTAGCCATCAGAATAATCAAATAAGAACAAAGATACAAAGAGAGGTACAGGTATGCTTTAGGGCGTACCTGTACCTCTCTCTATGCGTCTAAAGTTTTAGGGGGTCACAGCGGGCACGACTTTGTTATCGGTATCTATCCCTTTTTATACTGCGAATAGGGACTAAAATTCAACAGATTTTCTTACCTTAAAATTTCTGGCGGATACCCTAACTTACCCTTTTTACCTCCACAGAACAGTTGCACGCACATCAAAGCTGTGCTAAACTACGCACCACAACGGCCTAGATGTAGTATTTCTGATTAACAATAACACAACATATAGTGGTGAAAACCTATTTCTTTAGGATATAGATATCCTATGCAAGAAACGTAAGTTCACCTGGTTTCGGTAACATTGATATGCGTTGTCCCCATTGTGGGCATGATCAACATAAAGTAATTGACACCCGCGATGCTGCAGATGGCATCCGGCGGCGGCGGCGCTGTGAAAACTGCGATCAACGTTTTACCACATACGAGCATGTTGCAGCCAGTCTGCTGGTGGTGAAAAGTGATGGTCGCCGTGAACCCTATGATCGACAAAAGCTGCTCTCTGGAATTCAGATTGCCGCCACCAAGCGCCCGGTCAGCAGTGATGAAATTCAACACATCATTGTACAGATCGAAGAAGCACTGCACAGCCTGGGACGTGCCGAAGTGGCAAGCACCATCATTGGCAATTTAGTCCTAGACCATCTAGCCAACACCGACCAAGTTGCCTACATTCGTTTTGCGAGTGTCTACATGGAACTCAACGACCTGAATGAGCTGAGAGCAGAGATTGACCGCTTGATGGGTCGTTGATATAAGATATAAGGCATTGCCGCCCATGTCTGTGCACAAGTAGGATGCTTATGCACAGACATGGGCGGCAATGTCAGCCGTTCTAAATTCATAGGAAGGAGGTATAAATAAGATGAAAAAGCAAGACACGTTGAAACCTGGCACGCCAGCTCCTAATTCTGGTCAATATGTTCAGATTGGCCCAAAGGGAAAAGTTGGAACGGAAATAACTGCGGTACAAGGCAAACCCTTGCCTCCAACACAGACGCCAGGAACAGTGTTCAAGCTAGTCGATAAGACAAAGCACAAAAAATAAGGTCTATGGATAAATCCATAGACCTTAAGCAGGTATCAGAATTATAAAGTTTAGCCACTCTATTCTGATACCTGACTAACGGAAATCGGGGTGGGGCGCAAGCCTCATCCCGACACCCTTGCAGGTCATTCTACGTCTAGTCGCCCGTATATGCAACCCCATTTCACGTTATAAACATCTATCGTCTTCTTAGGGTACGGGTGCAATTATGAGACAGCGCAGGGAGGAAAACCGTGCCATC
>JBBQIG010000326.1:0-6280 GCA_038324715.1 Anaerolineae bacterium
GAATGGCCCCTACCGCTTTGTGATTGGCATCTACCTCTGCTCCTGGCTGGCGCTGCAACTGGTCTCGACTGTCCTGGTCTACTATCTCACCTACTATCTCAGGACACCTGGGCAAATTCCGCTGACCTTGCTTGCCATCCAAGGAAGCTCGTTCCTCTTCATCTTCGTCTGGAGCGCGCTCAGTCGCCGCTTGGACAAGCGCATTGTCTACATGATCGGCGCGACCATCTGGCTATTCGTCCAAATGGCGCTCTACTATGTTCGGCCCGACCAAGCCTACTTGATCATTCCCCTCGGCATGGTCGCAGGCGCTGGGGTTGCCGTAGCCTACTTAATTCCGTGGGCAATGATGCCCGATGTGATCGAGCTAGATGAACTCAAGTCGCGCCGCCGCCGAGAAGGGGTTTTCTATGGCTTTATGGTGCTCTTGCAAAAAGCAGGTATTGCCATTGGTATTTTCTTTGTGGCGCGATCCATCGAAGCCGCTGGGTATATCGTCCCCACCGACGCGGTGCTGGTACCGATCCAGCCAGAGCGCGCGCTGCAAACAATTCGCCTCTTTATGGGGCCAATTCCCGCAGTCATCCTGCTCGGCAGCATCGCGTTGGCCTACTTCTATCCCATTACACGCCAACGCCACGCACGTATTTTGAGCCTGCTCGCCCGTCGCCGAGACAGAAAAGTCACCCCACGGCCTCTTCCCCTCCCCATCCCGATCTCACCAACGGTAGAACCTGTAAGCTAGACCACACGCGCCTACCTCAGAGCAGCCCAAAATGCCTCCGCTTTGAGGTAAGTTTTCACACCAAATTCAGGTCGAGTGCAGTGCCTACGAAGCCTCTATCTATTCTTCTTGTGCAATCCACGCTTGAACTCGTTGCGCGATCTGGTCTCGCACTTCACGGAATTTTGCCAGCTTCTCTTCATCAGAGCCTTGAAGCGCGGCAGGGTCTTCAAGCGGCCAATGAATACGCTGCGAAACACCCAAAAAAGTTGTAGGACAATTTTCCTCCGCATGTCCACAAACCGTAATCAAATAGCCGAAGTTCACACGCCCCAGATACTCAGTCACATCCTTAGATCGTTGCCCGGTCATATCAATGTTCTTTTCAGTCAAAACCCTCACAGTATACGGGTTAATCCCCTTGGGTTCCAGACCGGCACTGTGCACTTCGTAACGGTCACCCCCATAGTGGCGCAGCAATGCCTCGCCCATAATGCTACGTGCTGAATTGCCGGTACACAGAAACAGTACTTTCGCCTTAGATTTCATCTATCACTCCTCTTAATTTTGGTTATGTCAAAGGTTGGCAAGGGTATGTAATTGCCGTTTTCGTAAATTTGCTTAAGCCACAGATGACTCCACAGTTGCCGCATCATGATCAATCACCCTCAAAAGGTGTTCAATCCGCACGCGCAAACGCTGCGCCGTATCTGCAAAGGCCCCATATCGTTCCTCATCTGAGCCTTGCACCGCAGCCGGATCGGCAAAGCTCCAATGCACCAGCGCCACATCACCCGGCAGCACGGGACAGTGCTCGCGCACGCGATCACAGACCGTGACCACATAATCAAAGTGCTGATTCTCAAATTCATTCATGTGCTTGGAGCGTAACGCCTGGCTATTGATTCCCTCTGCCGCCAGCACTTGCAGCGTCAGCGGATGCACCGCAGAGGGTTCATCGCCAGCGCTATGTACTTCAATTGCACGGTTGCCAGCCACCTCGCGCAACAACGCTTCCGCCATCAGGGACCGTGCGCTGTTATGCGTACAGAGAAAGAGGACGCGCAACGGGTTGTCGTGAGGTGCGCCCGTTGGAGTAGACGTCATTGCATTCCCCAAAATGGGATGCAACTGCTGCCCGCCTTGCTGATAGAGCGTATGCAGCCGCTCAAGATCGAGGCTGTAATAGACATCACGACCATCTGCGCTGCTCCGTCGCTCATGCACCAGCTCATATTGGCGCAATTGCTTGAGGTGATAGGAGACCAGGTTCATAGGCCGTTCAACCAATGCCACTAATTCTTGCACACGATAATCGCTATAGGAAAGCAACTGCAGCAATTGCCAGCGCAGATCGTGGGCAAGGAGCCGTAGAAAATCGGGAGGCGAACTTATGGTAGGTGTTGCGCACATATTTAATTCCAGTCTAAATTGATTCAAATTAATTTGAACTAATTCATCTTACAGAGATGCGACAACTTTGTCAAAGCATTGAACCATCAGATTGCCGCTGTCCATTGCTCGAGTATTCACATTGATTTAAGGCGCAATGTGGGTTTCACTCCTATCTGCCTTGTTCTCTTGCTTCTCGTTTTCTCATATTCAAGGCACAATAGACAAAGCATTTCGCTTGAGGCAAAATATACTCTATTAAGCCTCAAATGCTTGTACAAAGGTTACCAGGCCCAGCGAATCAATTTATTTAGATCATACACAACTGCAACCATCGAGGGTGAATGGCGTTCTATTTGGCTTTCAAGGAAATGTGGAATAACAGGGCACGCTTCCTGCTGATCGCGCTGATCGTCGCCCTGATTACGACCCTTGTCCTCTTCATTGCGGCCTTGGCAGAAGGGTTGGGTTCAGGCAACCGCGAATTCATTCAAAAACTTGATGCTGAATTGCTCGTCTATCAAGACAATGTAGACCTCTCCATTGCCTCAAGTCGCTTGGGGCGATCCAAGCTAATCCAGATTCGGCGCGTACCCGGTGTAGCGGCTGTCGGGCAGATTGCCACCAGCAACAGCACCATCCTCCTGCCCAACGACGAGGAACCGCTGGATGTTGCGCTTTTGGGGGTGGAGCCAGGTGCGCCGGGTGAGCCGCCTGTACTAGCAGGCGAACCATTGGGGCGCAGCCGTGCCAACGAAGTGATCATTGATCAACGCGTGGTCGATCGCACAGGGCTACAGGTGGGTGAGACATTGACGCTCAAATCTATCCAGGGCACGGAGGAGAAGCTTTTCGATTTGCTGGTGGTGGGTAGAAGTGATGGGCGCGGCTTTTCGCTCCAACCGACGCTGATTGTCCCATATCTCACCTGGGACAAAATTCGCCCGCGCGGGTCAGGCGAAATATCCAACAATAACGAATTCATTTCCAACTTGGTGGCGGTCAAGTTAATCGATCCAGCTACCCTGCGCCAGGTGGGAGAATTGCTAGAGAACCAAGTCTCTGGCGTCCAAGCGGTGGATCGCAAGACCGCGTATGAATCCACGCCAGGATATAGCGCGCAGCAAAGCACGCTGGATACGCAACGTTATTTCACGCTCTTTATTGGTATTTTGGTCGTGGGGGGCTTCTTCCAGATTCAGACGCTGCAAAAGGTAGCGCAAATCGGCATGTTAAAAGCAATTGGCACCTCAACAGCGACCATTGCCCTCTCCGCCATCGCGCAGATCGTTGCCATCAACGCCATTGGTGTGGCAATTGGCGCAGTGGGATCACTCCTGCTCTCGCTCAGCTTTCCGCCCACCTTGCCCATTGTCTTTACAGGTAGTTCTGTGATCTCTGCGGTGGCATTGCTCTTAATTGTTGGCCCGTTGGGTGGCATGGTCTCGGTGTGGCTGCTCTTGCGCGTGGAGCCATTGACTGCCTTGGGGTTGGCGCAATAAGATGGCAGAAATAAGCACGGAGATGAGCACGGAAAGAGGCACAGAAAATAAGCTCCCAGAGAAGGTGCTTCAAGCCATCAACGTGGTCAAAAGCTATGGCGAAGGGGATACCAAAGTTTTAGCGGTCAACGAGGTAAGCTTCGTGGTCGAGCGCGGTGAGTTTGTGGCGCTAGTCGGGCCAAGTGGTTCAGGCAAGACCACGATGCTTGCCATGTTAGCGGGGTTGCTCTCCCCGACAGAGGGCGAGATTCAGATTGCTGGACAAAATCTGACCACAATGAAAGAAGCCGAAAAGACGCGCTTCCGCGGGCGCGCGATTGGCTTTGCCTTCCAATCCAACAACCTCGTCCCCTACCTCAATGCGCTGGAAAATGTGCAGTTGATGCTGCGCCTCAATGGCAAGCTCGACAAAAAAGGCAAGGAACGGGCGCGCGAGCTATTGACACGTTTGGGGCTGGAAGGACGATTGAAGAACTTGCCAGGGCAGCTATCGGGTGGACAGCAGCAACGTGTCGCCATTGCGCGCGCCCTGGTTCACGATCCAGAGGTCGTGCTTGCCGATGAGCCAACTGCCAGCTTGGACACCGAGCGCGCCTTCCAAGTTGTCGCCACTTTTGCCGAACTCATTCATGAGCAAGGACGTGCAGGTGTGATGGTGACGCATGACTTACGCATGTGTCGCTATGTGGATCGCGTCGTGCAAATGTCGGATGGGCGCATTAGCCGCATCATCAGTGACCGTGCCGAGATCGACGCGCTGGCAGCATCCGGCATCCACTAAGCAATGAATCTACGCAAATTCATCACCTGCCCGTTCGCTAATCGAGCGACCTGCGGGCGTCTGTGCGACAGGGGCAGGGCGCGGTGTACGCTCTTTGCGGCGTGCATCCTTGCGCTTTTGCGAAGGCCCCGCGATCTCGGCTTGGGTAATCAACGGATACTGGTCAAAGAGCGCCACATCCTCTGGCTGGTCGGCATAGTAAAGACGATCACGACGCAGCGTGCGCGCATGGTCGTCTAATCCCAACGCCGCCACCACCTCATCAGGTCGCCCCGTAGCCCCATTGCGCTGCTGGACACGCAACGCAATGCGATGCTCCTCGCGTTCGGCATCGTAGCCCAGATTCTTCAATTCAAAGATCAACGGGCGCAAGTTATAGGTATATTGTTCACCCTTACGCTGTCGCTCGCGCCAGATTTCGCTTTGTGCCAGAACCTTGTCAATTGCCTGGTCAATCACCGAACTCTCCAACTCATGCCGCTCGGCATAAATCAGAATCGTGTAATCCGCACCAATCAGCAACCCTTGTAGCGCAGGCGTATGCAACGGCACCTCGCTAATCTCGCGCAGAAAAACCCCCGGTGTCAATTTCGCAACAATCTTCGCCTCAAGTTCCTCAAGCGGCACTGGCGGGCTAAAGGTAATGTCAATCGGCTCCCGTGCACCGGTAATGCCCACACCCAACGGCGAGGCAAACTGGATATGCGGTTGGGGATTAAAGCCCTGTTTATAGAGCAAGGGCAAATCGGCGCGGCGCAGCGTGCGCTCCCAAAGCCGAAATTCGTCCTGGTGTGAGATGAACTTCACCAGTTCGCCCTTCTCATAGATCACGCGGATACGCTGGCGCGGGATCTCCTCGGCAACGGGCGCAGGCGCAACCGCTGCCAATTCACTCTCTGTGACAGCCTCCGAGATGTTTTCTGGATTCTCTGTAGAAATAGTCTGCTCTAGTTCGCTCATAGTCCACTAGTCCCCTGAAGAATCGGCCAAAACTGCCTCGTCCACGCGCTGGCTCACCGTGCCAAAGCGACGCTGGGGCACGCGGTGATCAAACTGGCCTTGCTTGTCGGGAGCCATATCGTCGTTGAAGTAAAGCGGAATCGGCACAATGTCAACGGGCTGGCGTTCCTTGTTGCGCCCCAAGCTGGGACAGGCCCATGCATCATCCGGCGCGACACGTCGCTGCTCTTTGAAGTAGCCCAAGATGCCACAGCTAAAGCAATGCTCGCGGCAATCATCGACCACACCCCCCTGGTAGGTGTGGACATATTCAGCGGCAAGGAACTCCTTCTTGACGCCAGCCGAGATATGTTCCCACGGCAACACCTCATCCACAGGACGCGCGCGGCGCGCATACCAATCCATGTCCAGCCCCAGGTCTTCAAAGGCTTGCTGCCAGGCAGGGAAGTTAAACCACTCGCCCCACCCCTCCAACTTCGCACCCAACTGCCATGCGCGCTCAATTACATCGCCCATGCGCCGGTCACCGCGCGTCAAAAAGGCTTCGACCATCGTCTCTTCAACATTGTTCCAAGAGAAAGAGATGCCAGGGCCGCGCAATTCGCGTTGCAAGAGCGCAATCTGTTCGCGGATCACACTCTCCTCTTCCATCGGCACCCACTGGAAGGGCGTGTGTGGCTTGGGAACCAGCGTACTCACGCCAATGCGTACTTTCGCTTTGTTGCCCAACACGCGCCGCCCCACTGCCAGCACCTCTTTGGAAAGGTCGGCAATCGCCTGTACATCTTCAAGCGTCTGCGTCGGATGCCCTATCATGAAATACATCTTGATCGTCGTCCAGCCGCGCTTATAGACTTCCTCGGCGGTCTGGAGCAGGTCAGCCGAGGCAATCGGCTTGTTGATGACATCGCGCAGGCGGTC
>JBBQIG010000327.1:0-6280 GCA_038324715.1 Anaerolineae bacterium
CCGTGGAACTATAGTGGGTTATCTATACACATGAACTGTAAATGAATCAGAAGCAATTGTTCGGGTACAATAGCAAATATTTCCAGTGAGCATTGCCGACCAACTGGACTAACTAACAAATTGCCTTACAAACCGCAGGGAAGTAAGTATGGAAATTACTTTGTCGCCACAAGTTGCTATAAGTCAGCCCCTAGAGACAAAGCGCAGATATATATCGGGAGTACATACCAATGGGCTGCATGTTCATCGGGTGTATGCCATGATAAAACGGCTCCCAATGCCGAACTTGTAGACATAAGTTCAGTTACACAGAGTTGTATTTAGAGGAGTTCAGTTACACAGAGTTGTACTTAAAGGCGGACTATAGCATCGCATGGGGTTTCTGTCAAGTGAATTTCGGAACTATAACGAAACTTTAGGTGTTGTGTAAGGGAGTATTTGGACTCAGTAGTTACACATATACTGCTTTACGTGGCTCTGTTGGCTACACTTGGGTTTGTGTCTCGCACCCCGCTTATGCTATCATCGCCCTAATTTCGTGTTAAGATATATGTGAGATTTAGCAGATTGAGCTTGGATTTATCCTAGATACCCTGTGCTCATGTGTATGTGCCGATATATCTGTGCCGATATGTCTTGTAACGTGATTGCTAGGCCACACTTGGTCGCCAGTCGTTGCATTCAGCCGGTTTGATGGAGCCAATATGTCACCTGAATTAATTAACAGCATCGCTACCGTTGTCGGCGTTATTGTTGCCGTCTTGGGGGCGTTTCTCTTTGCCTTTTGGATTGCAATGGGGATTTGGACCTTTAACGATATTCGCTCGCGCAGTCGCGATTGGTTAGCAATCATATTAGCTTGTGTGTTGGTGTTGATCTTTCCAATTGTGGGTTGGGTTCTCTATACCATGATCCGCCCCAAGCAGACTCTTGCCGAGGTCTATGACCGAGCGTTGGAGGAAGAAGCACTGTTGCGAGAGATTGAAGAGACGCTGGCTTGCGCAAGCTGTGGCGTGCCAGCCAAAGAAAATTGGGTCTACTGCCCCAACTGCCATAATCAGCTTCAACATAGTTGCCCAAGTTGTGGCAATTTAGTTCGCAATGAGTGGGAGATCTGTGTCTTCTGTGGAGCTAACCAGCAAGTAGCCGCCACACCACGGCGTATTCCTTCCCCTAATGCGCAAGTCAGGACAGTGCCATCGCTTGACGTTCCGGCTGAGAACACAGACGAAACGCTCTATCGACCTGTGCGTGTCGCTAAGTAGTGAGTTAGGTTGGATAACTAGAGAATCAGAACTAAAGAATGAACAGTACCGGCGGGGGCAACCTCGCCGGTTTCTAATTGATACAAGTATCTTCCAGCCGGTGGCTAGCCCACTTCGCTCAATTGCAACACAGTTGGCTGATGGATGCGTAGCAGGTCGCTGACCTGGAGTGCGAGCATGGTGTGGTCGTCGCCACCGCCGCCAAAGATGCGGTCGGCAAAACGTTCTTGCAACTCGACCACCTGCTGATCGAGGAAGAAGGGCAAGGTGGTGCGATGACCAAAGGGGGGAACGCCGCCCGGTGGATAGCCCAACAGCTCTATGACTGTTGGCGCGGGTGCTAGCTTGATGCGCTTGGGGGTGAGGCCAAAATGTTGCCCCAACGCCTTTTTGCTGATGCGATTCTCGCCATTGCCAATGACAACGTCTGCTGGAGGTAGTTGTCCTGCTCGCTCTCCCGCCTCTAGTACAAAGAGTAAGGTCTTGATGATTTGCTCCGGCTCCACACCCAGCGCTTGCGCCGCGGCAGGAACTGTGGGGGTATGTTCCACAGTGGAGACTAGCCGTGCCGAGATAGCGTGTTGGTCAAGATATTGTTGCAGATCGTTCGGGGTTAGAAGTGGCGTCATTGCACCGATTGAGGTTGTTGTCATGGTGCCTCATTGTAGTGGATGCAGAGGCGAGTGCCAAACGGTACGATGATGAATGATGATGAATAGCGAGATGAATAGGGATGAAATTGAAACGAGACAATAAGATCATAGAAGAGCAGTAACATCTTGGGCGCGAGTTGGTGATTGTGCTATGATTTGCGTCTATGATTAGTGCCATTACATTTGATTTTTGGGACACAATTGCGGTTGATGATTCTGACGAGCCAAAGCGTGCTGCGTTGGGTCTGCCTTCTAAAACTGACGCGCGCATTCGCCTCTTTGCAGAGAAGATTGTCGCTCGTTATCCTCATATTTCCACCGAACAAGCTGCCGAAGCTTACCGTCGTGCCACGCAACAATTTAGTCACGATTGGCATCAAAATCATCTGACCCCAAGTGTGCCTGCGCGCATCTATGATGCCTATACCTACTTGGGCTTGAAGCCAGGGCCAGGGGAGTATGCGCGCATGGTGCGTGAGGTGGATGAGATGGTGCGTGAGATTGAGACGATGGAAATTCGTATCCAACCAGACCTTGCCGAGGGTGTTCACAATACGCTGGCGCTTTTGGCATCGGAGTATAAGTTGGGCATTGTCTCTGATACGATCCACACCCAGGGGCGAGGGTTACGTTACATTCTCATGCAACAAGGTCTGTTACAATACTTTAGCTACTTTGTCTTTTCCGACGAAGTGGGCGCGTCCAAGCCGTCGCTCCAGGTCTTCCGTCAGGCCTCATTGGGATTGGGCTTGCCGCCGTGGCAGATTGTGCACATTGGCGACCGCGAAAGCAATGATGTGGATGGGCCGCTGACTATTGGGATGCGCGCCGTTCTTTTTACTGGCATTGTTGACCGAGGGAGCGCCAAGACGCGCGCCACTGCGGTCTGTCGTAACTTCCGTGATCTGCCCGCAATTGTACACAGGCTGCGCTAACCCCTGATCTTGCTGCTCCCCTGGGCTATTTCCAGATAAGTTGATGCAGATAGATGGGTGCAGCGAATTGCAAATGCTCCTTAGAAATCTCTTGTTAGGAATTTACCTATGACGTTGGATGCCCGTGCGTTCCATCGGCACTCCACTTCTCCACATTCACCCCAGCATGATGTGGTGGATGTGGTTGCGCGTTTGGCAGAACAGTTTAGCGAGCGTTTTCCCACAGAGATCAGCACGCCACGTGTGGTGGGGCGCGAGGCAGAGTTTCCGGTGGTGGATAGCCAGGGGCGTGCCGTGGATGTGCGGCGGTTGTGGGATGCTCTTTTGGCTCCTGGTGACCTGAAGGCTAAATATGATGGCCCAAATTCACGTCTGATTGTGGGGCTGGAGGGCACAGACTATAGCTATGCGCTGGAAGTGGGTATTGGCACAGTCGAAGTAAACACGCGCCCCTGTAACAATCTCTTTGAGATTGAGGCGATTATGGAGCAAGCGGTAACCCGCTTGGTGGTGGCTGCGTTGGATCATGGGTGGCAGCTTTTGGGCTTTGGGATGCAGCCTTTGACGCCAGCGAGCTTATCGATCATGTCACCCAAGCAACGGTATCAGAGTCTCTATCGCGCAATGGGGCAGGAGTGGCTTTGGTATACTGTGACTGCCAGCGACCAGGTGCAGATTGACATTCGCCGCGATGAGTTGGTTCACATGCTGAACTTCGGCAACCTGATGGCTCCTGTGATCATTGCGCTCTGTGCCAATTCGCCAGTTTATAATGGCAAACTTAGCCCCTATTGCAGCGGGCGCGAAGGCGAAATGGCGGCAATTCATGCCAGTGAACACCGGCATGGGATGCCAGCCCGCGCCTATACCAGTATTGAAGACTATATTGCCACAAATTCGCAATCTACCTATTTGATTTTGCGTGAAGACAATGAGGTTGTGCCCAGTTCCCAAACATTTAGCCAGTATTTGGCCGAGCATGGCGCAGACTTTGACGCCTTCTTGTTTCACGAGCATTACATTTGGAACAGCGCGCGGTTGCGTGTGACTTATGGCACGCTTGAGATTCGACCTGCCTGTCAGCAGCCCTGGGGCGAGCATATGGCGGCGGCGGCGCTGGGGGTGGGCTTGATTGAGGCGAGTGAGGAAATTGATGCGTTTGTGCGCGAGGCATTGGGCAGCGAGTATTGGTCGATTATGCATACATATCATCGCCAGGTAATACGCACTGGATTAGCTGCACCCCAGCCTGCGCCTGGGTTCCTGCGCCAGATTGTGGCACTTGCTGCTAAATGGCTGGCTCGTCGCGGGCAAGGTGAAGAACGCTTGCTCGAACCCATCTTTCGGCGGCTGGAAAGAGAAATCAATCCTGCACAACGGATGCGCACTCTTTTTCAAATGGATGGTATTGCGGGCTTGCTGCGCCATGCTGCCATTCGCCCCTCGGCGACAAGACTTGGCGCTGGATCGCAAAGCTAGCCCCGCAACAAACACGAATTGTTGCGGGGCTTTTTCGTCTATACATCTTTTGTAGTCAGAGCTTTGGACTTCCCCGTTTATCCCGGTGTAGAGAGATTGCTAATCACTGGTGGTTCCGCAAGCGTCGCCTCTTCAGTGGTTTCGTCTGCCCACACGCGCATGTTGACTAAATTGGCTCCCCCATAGATCGTGGTCAGCGCCACGTCAACTGCATCGCGCCCGCGACCATTCACCACGCGTCCGATGCGCGGCGTGTTATGCCGTGCATCAAAGGTGAACCAAGCACCCCCTAAGTAAGCCTCGAACCAGGCGTGAAAATCCATTGGAATGGGATCGAAGGGCACGCCGATGTCGGGAAGATAGCCTGAGACATAGCGCGCTGGAATGTTGAGCGCGCGGCAAAAGCTAATGCCCATGTGGGCAAAATCGCGACAAACTCCGCGCCGTTGCTGATAGGCCTGATAAGCCGAGGTGTGTGCATCGCTCCCTGCGCCATAGGTGATTTCTGCATGGAGCCAATCACAAATTGCCTGAACGCGCTCCCAACCCGCGGTTGTATTCCCGAAGAGTTTCCAGGCTTCGTCTGTAAAATAATCAGAATCACAATAGCGGCTGGGCAATGTGTAGGGCAGCACATCATAGGGTAACTGCTCAATGGGACTTTGCAGCAGGTCGGATAGGATGGGGTCGGGTGCGGGTAAGCTTTCGACCAGTGCATCATATTCCAATTGAAAGCTTCCTGCAGGTGCCACCAGTCGCCATGTGCGGTTGCCGAATTGGTCTAAATAATCCTCAATGGGAACTGTGGGATTGATCCGCGACGCTTCATTGATGATCTGATGTTGCTCATACATGCTGGGCCGAACAATGAAAATCATCGGCGTGGGTGCTGTTGACTCATACTGGAAGGAACATCCTACTCTGATCCGCATCTCTTGTGTACCATCTCCATACTACTATCTCTACAAATATCCCTACAAAACGACTCTATCTAATGCTTTTGTGCATAGCTGCTTTAGGCAAGCCTCTAACTTGTTTAAGCACGGAGACATTGACTCAAGAAGTATGCCACGAAAGTGACTTTGGCTGCGGGTTGGTAGATTACTTTTGACGCTTGTAAATGGATAGCGAGCAAAAGTCGCGCCGCAGTCTACCAATATACCAATAACAAATGTACAGTAGTAGATGCCAGTAAACGGAGTCTCGGTCACGCATCGGGCGGCGTAAATCGTTGACACTCCTGAAAGTGCGATATAGCCGATTCTGGCTTAGCCTTTCGTCTCGCGTATGGGGCTGCACAGCGTGACTCGAGTCCCTTGCCCTGGTGAGGATTCAATCTCGACATGCCCACCAATCAGTTGCAGCCTCTGGCGAATGCGCAGCAGCCCCTGGCTATTTTGCTCGCTCTGCATTCCTGCATCGGAATCGAAGCCATGCCCTTGGTCACTGACAGTGACACAGATCTGCCCCTGTTGGCGGCTCAAGGCGACCGTTGCCGAAGTGACTCCAGCATGTTTGACGATGTTGAAGAGCAATTCACGTACAATCTGGAAAAGCATCACGCGCAGATCTTCATCAGGCAAAGGCAGGTTCGCCTCCGCCTGTACCGTAACCGCAAGCCCATACTGATTCTCCATTTGGCCCGCGAGCCAACTTGTCGCCTCGGTCAAGCCTTCATCGTGCAGAATCGGTGGGCTGAGATCCACGCTGAGGCTGCGGGTAATGTGGATCAAGTCGTTCAGCGACTCTCCCATATCCGCCATGGTCTTGCGGGCATCCACCCGATCTTCGCTGCTCAGTGCATAACCTAGCTCTGCCAGTTGGAATTGAATGCCATAAAGACGCTGTTGCAGATCATCTTCTTTCTTGGCCTGGATGGGTTGTTCTCTAGCCCGCAGGTCAATTTCCTCTTGCGGCGCATCAACGGAAGTCTGATCTTCATTGCTAG
>JBBQIG010000328.1:0-6261 GCA_038324715.1 Anaerolineae bacterium
TGATCAAACTGCTTGGTTGAGTGAATGGTAAACTTTGCCCCGCAATCAAACTTTTATATCTGCTGTTTCTTGCAGCAATAGAATCCATAAATTTATCAGAATGGTAGGACAATTGATGTCTTTTTCTCGTCTACAGTCGGAATGGTTTGGCAATGTTCGCGGCGATCTGCTGGCTGGTACCGTGGTCGCCCTGGCTCTCATTCCAGAGGCCATAGCCTTTTCTATTATTGCAGGGGTCGATCCCAAAGTCGGCCTTTATGCGTCGTTTTGTATTGCCGTCGTAATCGCCTTTGTTGGGGGGCGTCCAGGCATGATCTCAGCGGCTACTGGTGCGATGGCGTTGGTGATGGTGTCGCTGGTGCGCGATTATGGGCTGGAGTATCTGTTGGCCGCAACGCTTCTAACCGGCATTTTGCAAATTCTCGCCGGGGTTTTGAAGCTAGGAAGTCTTTTGCGCTTTGTCTCGCGTTCGGTAATGACCGGATTTGTCAACGCATTGGCGATTCTGATCTTTATGGCGCAAGTGCCGGAATTCACCGGCGCAGGTTGGCCCGTGTATGCAATGGTCGCGGCAGGGTTGGCAATCATCTACCTCTTTCCCTATGTTACAAAAGCAATCCCATCGCCATTGGTCTGCATTACCACACTAACCGCCTTTAGCATGTTCATGGGGCTTGACATTCGCACCGTGGGGGATATGGGCCAATTGCCTGACACCTTCCCCATGTTCCTGTTGCCCAACATCCCGCTGACCTGGGAGACATTGATGATTATCTTGCCCTACTCTATCACATTAGCTGTCGTTGGGCTCCTAGAATCATTGATGACGGCTGTCATTGTGGATGATCTAACCGACACCTCAAGCGCCAAGAATCGAGAGAGTGCGGGGCAGGGGATTGCCAACATCGTTGCTGGCTTCTTTGGGGGCATGGCGGGGTGTGCCATGATCGGTCAATCGGTGATCAATGTGAAATCAGGGGGTCGCGGACGTCTTTCCACGCTTTTTGCGGGTTGTTTCTTGCTATTTCTGATCCTCGTCTTGGGTGACCTGGTGCGGCAAATTCCGATGGCGGCATTGGTCGCCGTGATGATCATGGTTGCAATCGGCACTTTTAGCTGGTCCTCGATCAAGAACTTGACCATCCATCCTAAAAGCTCCAGCCTGGTCATGATTGCAACTGTGGTGGTCGTGGTCTTTACCCACAACTTGGCCCAAGGCGTAGCGGTGGGCGTGTTGATGAGTGGGATATTCTTTGCGCGCAAGGTCTCACGGCTATTGGCGGTGCAATCAGAATTGGGCGAGGGTGGCAACCAGCGGGTGTATCGGGTCTATGGGCAGGTCTTCTTTGCCTCCGCCGATCAATTCATTGCGGCCTTTGACTTCAAGGAAGTAATCGAGCATGTTGTCATTGATGTAACCCAGTCTCATTTCTGGGACTTAACGGCAGTGGGCGCACTGGACAAGGTGGTGCTCAAGTTTCGCCGCGAAGGTACCGAGGTTGAGTTGCTGGGGCTGAATGAAGCTAGCGCCACCATTGTCGATAAGCTTGCCATCTATGACAAGCCGGACGCACTAGAATTAATGATGAAACATTGAGGCCAATCATGATAAACCAACCTACTGATCAACCCCGCGATATCTTAGCCTGTGTGGATGGTTCGCTTTATGCGGACAGTGTCTGTGCTCATGCAGCTTGGGCAAGTTCGCGCTTGAGCGCTGGCGTTCGCTTGCTGCACGTCCAGACACCGACCGCGGCTGCATCTCCGACCGATTTCAGTGGCAGCATTGGGCCGGGCGCACGCAGCAGATTGCTTGAAGAACTTGCACAGGTGGATGAGACGCGCAGCAAGCTCGATTTGCAAAAGGGCAAGCTGATCCTGGAACATGCCAAAGAGCAACTGGTTGCGCTGGGCGTCGCCAATATTGAGACGTTGCACCGACGTGGCTCGCTGGTGGAAACGCTGGCGGAGCTAGAAGCCCCTGCGCAGTTGATTGTGCTTGGAAAACGAGGGGAAAACGCAGATTCTGCCCGCCAGCATCTTGGCTCAAATTTGGAACGCGTGGTGCGTGCGGCACACAAGCCAATTTTGGTCTGTCCGCGCGCCTTCAAAGAAATCAAGCACTTTGTCATTGCCTATGATGGTGGCGCGAGTACAGTCAAAGCGGTGGACTCAATTGCCAGTAATCCGCTACTCAAGGGGCTGGAGTGCCAGTTGCTGCATGTTGGCTCAAAAAATACGACGATAGAGCGCATGATGAGTGAGGCTGCGCTCAAGCTGCAACAGAGCGGCTTATCTGTGCACACGCAGTTCATGCCAGGTCATCCAGACGAAGCGATTGTGGCGTATGTTGAGGAGAATGGGATCGACCTGCTTGTGATGGGTGCTTATGGACATTCACACATTCGTACCCTGATTATCGGCAGCACGACGAGTGCTATGCTGCGCGCTAGCCACGTGCCGGTGTTGATGTTCCGTTAGTGCTTTCTGTAGAGTTTTGGAAGTGGCATTGCTGGCATCATCAAAGTTGTATAAGTTTCACTTTGTGCGTGCCGTTCAAAAAGTAAGATAGCAGTCAACAGTACAAGCTCAGGGGGAGAAACATAAAGTGGCGAAAAATTTTCAATTTGGAGAATTTTGGATTAGGACAAGCGACGAGGGCGAGCGAGCACAAGCTGCTGTCCATGACTTGAAGAGTGATGAATTGCTTGGTTCAGGACAGGCGCGTACAATCGAAGCTGCGCTAGGCGCGGCGGTGCTCTCTGCTGCTGAAACGCTGCAACGCCGGCAAAGGTGAATTAGAGAGAAGCCTGCGCAAGAGAACTTAGAACTGACCATCGGGAAGAGGCTTGCTGTTAAGCCAATCTTTGTCTACCCCAATCTTGGCTGTCGAACGATCAACCTTCTCCCACTGGGCAATTTTTGCCGCGTTGACACCACCTACCCTCTCCGCATATAATCCGCGATGACAGGTAAGGTCAGTATCTCGCTTGTTACTCGCCTTCACCCACCGGTTGGGGATGCTGGCTTTCCAGTATTCCTGCCGGTGGTTTTTCTAATCCCGGTTGTTGTGGTGATGTTGGCACAGTGACGAAACTGCTTCTATTCTCTAATTGTTTTCTAGTAAAGGATTCCATCGTGTCTTCGATTGACATGGCTGCTGTTCAGCAGCAGGTTGCTCAACAGCGCGAGGCGATAGTCACCTTCTTGCGCGAACTGGTTGCGATTCCTTCGATGGATTCGCAGATTGGCCCTGTGGGTGAACGTGCCCAAGCCGAGATGCAGAAACTTGGTTTTACTGATATTCGCTTTGATAGCATGGGCAATACCCTGGGGCGCATCGGTGATGGGCCGCGCATTTTGCTCTATGACAGCCACATTGACACGGTGGGCATTGGCGACCCTAGCGAATGGCAGTGGGATCCGTTTATTGGCAAGACCGAGAATGGGCGTTTTTATGCGCGCGGCGCTTGTGATGAAAAGGGCAGCACGCCAGGGATGATCTATGGGCTTGCGATTGCGCATCAACTGGGGTTGCTAGAGGGCTTTAGCGCCTATTATTTTGGCAATATGGAGGAATGGTGTGACGGTATTGCGTGCCAGGCGCTGGTGGAACATGAAGGCATCCATCCCGATTTTGTCGTGATTGGTGAGCCGACAAAGATGCAGGTTTATCGCGGCCACAAGGGGCGCGTGGAGATGCAGGTTGTTGCCAAAGGACGCAGCGCCCATGCCGCATCGAATCACTTGGGGGACAATGCAATTTACAAACTGCTTTCCATCATCGAAGGCATTAGCAAGTTAGAACCCGCGTTGGGCGATGATCCTTTTTTGGGACATGGCAAGATTACCGTGACCGATATGAAGATTGAGACCCCAAGCATCAACGCGGTGCCAAACGAGGCAATTGCCTACGTGGATCGCCGTCTGACCTTTGGCGAAGATGTAGAGGATGCGATTCAACAGGTGCGCGATCTAATTCCGGCGACCTATAGCAGAAATGGCGAAATCATTGTCGAGATGCTCAAGTATGATGAGCCTTCCTACACGGGCTTTGTCTTTCCGGTTGATAAGTATTTCCCAGCCTGGGCATTGGAGCCAGAGCATTTGTTGGTGCAGGCGGGGTTAAGTGCCGCCGAGCAGATTGGTCTGCCGGAACATGAGGCGGGCAAGTGGAATTTTAGTACCAATGGCATCTATTGGGCTGGCAAGGCGGGCGTTCCTTCAATCGGCTTTGGCCCTGGCGAGGAGGAGACCGCCCACACGGTCAACGATTCTGTGTTGCTAGATGATGTGGTGAAGGCAACTGAGTTTTATGCAATTTTGCCCGCTCTCATTGCTGCACAGCTACAGTAGAGCTACAGTGGAAGAAATATCAGGGGCCGAGGCATTTTGCTTCGGCCTTTATTCATCCTTCATGTAGGTGCCCCAAAGAGCTTGAGCGGCGAACGCTTAATGTGCAGCTTTCATATTTAATCCATCCCATATTGATAAGAGGCATTTATGACCCATGATGAGCATGCTAGGCGTCCTCTGGCGGTGATTGCCATTGGTGGCAATTCATTGATTACAGACAACAAGCATCAAGAGGTTCCCTACCAGTGGGATGCTGTGCGCCAGACAGCAACGCATATTGCTGACCTGATTGGAAGCGGGTGGAATGTGGTGATAACCCACGGCAATGGCCCGCAAGTGGGCTTTATCTTGCGCCGCAATGAACTGGCAATTGCGGAAGTCCACATGACGCCGATTGACTTGATCGTGGCGGACACGCAAGGTTCGATTGGGTATATGCTCCAACAAGCGCTCAGTAACGAATTCTTGCGGCGCAAGTTACCTCGTCAATGTGTGACCCTGGTTACGCAGACGCGTGTAGAAAGTGACGACCCTGCCTTCCAAAAGCCCACCAAGCCGATTGGTAGCTTTCTGGATGAGGCGACGGCGCGCAGCTTTGAGGCGGAAGGTTGGCAGGTGGTGGAGGATTCGGGGCGAGGCTGGCGGCGGTTGATTGCTTCCCCCCAGCCTGTGGAGATCATCGAAGTCACTGCCATTGCTGAAGCGGTGGCTGCGGGCTGGGTTGTGATCGCTGCGGGTGGGGGTGGGATTCCGGTGGCGCGCAACAGTGCGGGCGAATTGCGTGGTGTGCCTGCGGTGGTAGACAAGGATTTGGCAAGTGGTTTTCTCGCCAGCCATATCCACGCTGACCTCTTTTTGATTAGTACGGGGGTGGAGCAAGTGGCTTTGAACTTTGGCAAGCCGACCCAACAGAATGTGGCACAGATGACCCTGAGCGAGGCACAGCAACGTATGGGAGAAGGACACTTTGCCCCTGGGAGCATGAAGCCCAAAATCCAGGCATGTATCCGCTTTTTAAGCCTAAGCCAGAACCCAGATGCCTATGCGCTGATTACCAATCCAGAAAACTTGGGGCGTGCGCTGCAAGGGGAGACGGGTACGCGGGTGGTGCGGGGGTAGTAAATAACTTGGGCCAAAAACAAATCGGTGGCTGAGCAAAGCGAGGAATCCCTCTGTGTCGGCTTGCCAGGGCAGAAAGACCTTTCGCCGCAGCGACTCAGGGTGACAAATGTGAATTTTGAGCGTAGTTGTCATCTAAGATACAGAAACCTCCTGTTGTTGGCTTCGGTTCGCACCGCTGGTCAACAACAGGAGGTTTTCATATCTATAGATCCTGCGATAAACCTTCCTCGGAGCTTGAAGCTCCAAGGAAGGGATGCTACTCATCCGAGCGGTTGCCCCTATGTGCAGGGACAATCGTTGTGAATCTTCTTATTGCGGGTAGCCGTTGTCTTCCAAGAAGGCTTCGATCTGCTCGCAGAGGGCGGGCAGTGCTTCGGCAGGCTCGGCGTCACCCACCCAGATTTGTTGCATGGCTGGGGTGATGATGGAACCATTGAGTTCGTTCCATTCAGGGATCAACAGGATACGACCGGCCTTTGCGCCTTCGCCTTCGATGATAAAGGCTTCGCGATTGGCTGGGGGTTGCTCTGCACCTAAGAATACATCGGACTTGGCTGTCGACATCAATGCAGGCAGGATTTCACCTGATGCGGTGTAAATGCGTTGACCACCATCGGTGCTTTGGAGCCAACTCAGGAATGTCCAGGCGGCATCCTTGTTGTCGCTGGCTGTGCTCATCGTCCATGCCGCGCCTACAGCAGAAGCAGCCCGTTGACCGTCGGCTGGGATGGGTACCGGCGCAATGTCATAGTTCAGACCTGCTTGATTGAACTGGGAAACACG
>JBBQIG010000329.1:0-6255 GCA_038324715.1 Anaerolineae bacterium
TGGCAGATGGCACGATAGCGAAACCCGAACTCATCTTTACACCGCAACCCTACACGCGCTACACACCAACCACAGTCCACGTTTAATCAAAGTTTACACAGATGATAGCCGTTCGTTAACTGCTAGCAAATCTCTAAAAACAGATGTTGCGGGACAACGCCTAAAATCAAAAACAACAGTCAAAAGCAGTACACAGAGAATTCCATAGGAGAGAGAAGCCATGTCAGAGAATTCTGATTTCTTCAGCAAACTCCACGCAGCAATCGACCGCAACAACAGCCTTCTCTGTGTTGGCCTCGATCCACAGCCAAATCAGATTCCGACTCGCTTTCAAACAGCACAGGGCGACCCCATCCAGGCCATGTTGGCGTGGAATCGTGCCGTAATCGAAGAAACTGCTCCCTACGCCGCCATATATAAGCCCAATATCGCCTTCTATGAAGCTCTAGGCATTCCTGGTGCAGAGTTGTTGCGCGCGACATTAGACGCAGTACCTGCCAACATTCCCGTTTTGCTAGATGCCAAACGCGGCGATATGGGCAATACTGCGGTTGCCTATGCCAAAGCCGTCTTTGAAAACTGGGCCGTTGATGCGGTTACGCTTAATGCTTACCTGGGGCGTGACAGCATTGACCCGTTCTTGACCTATCCAGGCAAGGGGATCTTTTTACTCTGCCACACCTCTAATCCAGGTGCAGCCGACTTCCAAGAATTTGAAGTCAACGACTGGCGCAGCCTGGATCGTGAACCCAATCAGCCGCTCTATATCCATATTGCGCGCACCGTCACTCGTTGGTCGTCGAATATCGGACTTGTAGTGGGTGCAACCTTCCCCGAAGCCATCCAGGCCACACGCGCAGCCGCTCCAGATGCATGGTTTCTAATTCCCGGCGTGGGCGCACAGGGGGGTGATGTCGCCGCCTCAGTAGGCGCGGGAATCCGACCTGATGAGCTAGGCATCCTCGTGAATTCCAGCCGCGGCATAACGCAAGCTGATGACCCTGCGCTTGCGGCCAGAGCGATGCGCGATGAAATTAACGCGGCACGCACAAACAAAATATATGCAGCCAGCAGCGTGCCTTCACCGGTGCAAACGCAAGACCAACAGCTCATTGATGGTCTTGTAGACCTGTCGGCACTCAAATTTGGCGAATTCACCCTCGCCAGTGGACAGCGTTCACCTGTTTACATTGACCTTCGCCTTCTAGTGAGCAATCCGCCGCTCCTCGCCTTGGCTGCCGAATCCTATTCCGCCATCGTCAACGGGCTAACCACCGACCGTTTGGCTGGTGTTCCCTATGCAGCCCTGCCCATCGCTACTGCCGTAAGCCTGCGTACTGGCCTTCCCATGATTTATACACGCAAGGAAGTGAAGACGCATGGTCTCGGCAAGGATGTCGATGGTCTATGGGAGCCAGGTGAGCGCGTGGTTATCATCGAAGACCTCATTACAAGTGGCGGCAGCATCATAAAATCCGCCGAACGGCTGCGCTCACTGGGGCTAATTATCGAAGATGCAGTCGTGCTGATTGATCGCGAACAGGGTGGCGTCGAAAATCTGGCGGCGGCAGGGATTCGCGTCCATAGCGTCTTTACCTTCAGCACCATGCTCGACTATCTTGAAGCAAGCGGGCGCATGGAAAAGGCTACAGCCGATGATGTGCGCGCATTTTTAAGCAGAAAGTAATCATGAACGCAACCAACGTTAATTTCCTCGATCATGCGCTGAATTCTCCTTTTGTCCTTGCCAGCGGCATCTGGGGTACCACCGCAAGCCTCCTTGAACGTGCAGCGCACGCGGGCTGTGGCGCGGTCACAGCCAAAAGTTGTGGCCCCACTCCTCGCGCTGGTCACGTGAATCCCACCTGTTTGGATTGGGGCAATGGATTGATCAACGCCATTGGACTCGCAAATCCAGGTGTGGAAGATGAAGTTGGCCTGCTCGAAAAAGCGCAACCCATCTTGGAAGCGTTAGGTGTCCCCCTAATCGCCAGCATCTTTGCAGGCACAGCCACAGAGTTTGGTGAAGTTGCCTCGCTCATCAGCAAGGCGCGCCCGACCTTTATTGAGGTCAATATCTCGTGCCCCAACGTGCACAGTGAGTTTGGCGAACCCTTTGCCGCTAATCCACAAAGTGCTGCCGACGTGACGGCTCATGTGAAGGCGGCAGTAGCTCACTTGGGGATTCCAGTCATCATAAAACTTGCGCCCAATGTCCCCTCAGTCACCCAAATCGCCCACGCCGTAGTCGAAGCGGGAGCCGATGCCCTCTGTGCCATCAACACTATGCCGGGACTTGTCCTAGACGTAGAGAGTGGACAACCCATCCTAGCCAACGCTTCCGGCGGCATCAGTGGCCCAGCCTTGAAACCCATTGCACTAAAATGTGTCTATGACCTCTATCGCGCCTTTCCCGATGTCCCGATCATTGGTACTGGCGGCGTTACCACAGGCCGAGATGCGCTTGAAATGGTAATGGCTGGGGCGACCCTCGTGGGTATAGGCAGCGCCATTTACTACCGCGGGCCGAATGCCATTACAAGCATCTCCAACGAATTTAATGAGTGGCTACACAGTCACAAAATTGACGACCTTGCCGAATTGCGCGGGCGTGCCCACCGTGCGCCCATCTACCCCAGCGTTCCCACTGGTGCGCCCGTTCCCCACGCACATTAACGCGTGCGAAATCCCATATTGCATATCACGAGGTGTAAACAGTATAATCCGGTTATGCTGCTGCACACTCAACCCCAATTACCCAGCACCTTATTGTCAGCCAAGCTGAGTAGCCAACGATGTTAAGTTCGTCCGCGGCGAACAAGCCATCGGCTTTTGCCAGCACTACTCTTCCTACCCTTGCGACAGCGGTCTCACTCCCATTGCTCGCACTCGCCATTGCACTTAGTCCGATCTCCTGGTTATTCATTGGCCTGGGCGCGCTCACAGGCACATTGCTCGCGCTCATCTTTCCTTGGCTGGCATGGTTAGGATTAGCCTTTGCCCTTCCCATCGCCTCTGGCTGGAGAATTGGCCCCGCCTCACTCACTGACCCACTATTAGCAGCAACAGTGGCGCTCTGGAGCGCCTCAATGATCAGCCAGCGCCGTTGGCTGATCACGCCACGCCTGCCCCTGTGGCCCGTGGCACTCTACCTGCTGGTACTTTATGTCGCCTCGCTGGGTGCGCTGAATTTAGACGAAGCCTTAGCAGAGATGATAAAATGGCTGGAATTTGCGCTTGTGCTGCTTGTGCTGCCAATGGCGCTCCCGCCAAGGATCGTCCCTTGGTTGATTGCTGCCCTGTTGGTTGCCGCCGCCTTGCAAGGCATTTACGGACTTTACCAATTCATTTTTCGCATCGGCCCAGACTGGTTCTTAATCCAGGGGCGCTTTATGCGTGCCAGCGGCGTCTTTGGTCAGCCCAATCCATATGGAGGCTATTTAGGCTTGTCACTACCAGTTGCCTTCAGCCTCACCTTGTGGGGAATCCGTTCCTTGCAGCAACCCAAGCGCGTTGCCACGGCGCTGGGGACAGGCTTCTACACAATTGCCACACTCTGTATTGGCGTCGGACTGGTTGCAAGTTGGAGTCGCGGGGGCTGGTTAGGTGCAGTAGCGGGCGTAGTTGTAGTCCTTGTCTTCTTTGATCGCCGCACAGCCCTGCTGTTAGGGCTTGGCATACTTGCGCTCACCACAGCAGCATTAGTAGGTGCAGTCAGCCCTGGCTGGATTCCATCAAGCATCAGCAGCCGTTTGGCAGATATTCCCACTTATTTGGGACTGGTGGATATATTGGCACTCGAAGTTAATGATGACAATTTTGCCGTCATCGAGCGCGTTGCCCACTGGCTTGCAGCCGTGCGTATGTGGGAGTCTGCGCCTTGGTTAGGTGTCGGTCCAGGCAACTATGCCAGTGCCTATCCTGCCGTTGCCTTGCCCCGCTGGAACGATCCATTGGGTCACGCCCATAATATTTATCTAAATGTGCTGGGCGAAACGGGCATTTTAGGACTCGGCGCATTTCTACTTTTATGGATCACACAAATAGGTTGGCTGCTACGAAAAATAAGTCAATTCTCGCCAGCACAAAGTTGGTCGAGAGCACTAGCAGTCGGTGTTTTGGGTGTCCTAGCCCATCTTGCCGTGCACAGCATCTTTGACAATCTATTTGTACAGGGAATGTACCTACACATAGCCTTTTGGCTTGGAGCTGTTGCAGCCTCTATATCTCTACCTGTTTCAGCACCCTTAGACTCATCACTGGCATGTTTACCAGAAAGCGACTAACCAAGTTGTTGATTGCCAACGTCCGTCAACTTGCACGATCCAACCGCAAAGAAGTAAAACGCTTCGTTAAATTTGCAATGGTTGGAGCCTTGGGTTCCATCACAGATATTTTCACGCTTAACCTCCTTGTCCAACTGGCAGGGCTACCCTTAGCAATAGCAAATACGTGCAGTTTCGTTGTCGCGCTCATGCAGAACTTCTCCCTCAATCGCATCTGGACTTTTCCCGAAAGTCGCGAGCGCAATGCCAGAGGCCAACTTGCCCGCTTTGCAATGGTCAGTCTTGTGGGCTACGGATTAAACCAGTTGGTCTTTCTGTCACTCCATCATTTCTGGGAATCCTACTGGATGAACTATCTTGGCGTAGAGGCTGGCTTCAGTGCCAGCTATAATGTCGCCAAACTCTGTGCCATCGGAGTCGTCCTCTTTTGGAACTTTACTGCCAACCGGCTTTGGACCTACCGCGGCCTCTAAACCCATTGAGTTACATGTTGATTTACAATTTCTCTCACAATGCGAATCGCCATTGATTACACGCCTGCCATCCGCCAACAGGCAGGCATTGGTCGGATCATCCGCGGCCAAATTCAAGCGTTGCTCGCCCGCAACCTTCCCCACGAACTCCGTCTCTTTGTCGTAGGCCACGTTACCCAAGCCGAACGTAGTGCAGTGCCTCGCCCTCTACACACGACCCCCCTTAGTGAGCGCAACATGGTGCGTCTCTGGCATCGTCTAAATGTTCCGTTTCCCCGTGTAGACTGGTTCACGGGTGGCCCGCTTGATCTCTTTCATGCCACCGATTTTGTCCTAGCGCCTAACGGAGCCAAGCGCGCGGCCTTAACAGTTCACGACCTAGCGTTCCTCTTTTTCCCCGACGCCGCCATGCCCAGCTTGCACCATTATCTCAACGTCATTGTGCCCCGCAGTGTGCAGCGCGCCGACCACATCATTGCGGACAGTGCCCACACAGCGCTCGATCTCCAACAGGCGTGGAATGTTCCTGCCGCCAAATTAACGGTGGTTCAAGGAGCAGTTGACCATCACCACTTTCGACCTATCAGGGATGAAGCAACACTAGACACAGTCCGTACCCGCTATGGCATTGGCGCAGCCCCCTACATTCTCTCTATCAGCCGCCTCGAACCGCGCAAAAATCATGTGCGTCTGATCGAAGCATTTCACCGCGCCCGCCAACAAGAAAAACTTCCACACCATCTCATCATCGGCGGGCGCAAAGGTTGGCTCTACGATGAAATTTTTGCCAAAGTGGTTGAGCTAGGTTTAGAGGATGCAGTTCGTTTTTGCGGCTTTGTTGCGGAAGCTGATTTACCCGCCCTCTATAGTGGTGCCGACTTTGTTGCCTATCCGTCCCTCTATGAAGGCTTTGGCCTCCCCATTGTTGAAGCATTGGCCTGTGCAACCCCAGTTCTCACGGGCGACAACTCATGCCTCCCAGAAGCCGGTGGCCCTGGCGCAATTTATGTCAATGCCCTAGATATAGATGGCATCGCGCAAGGGATTGTTCGCCTTGCCACAGACCAAGGTCTGCGCCAAGAGCTAGCTACCAAAGGCCGCGCCCATGCAGCAACCTTCACATGGGAACGCAGTGCAGATCAGTTATTGAATGCCTACGAAAAAACATGTGCTTAACAAGCCCCGGATGCCTTTTCCCTTCTTCTCCTCTCTTTTTCTTACCTCTTCTTACCTCACCCCAAACAAGCATCTGAACACAACTTCTAGCTTTAAACTCGCCACAATTTAAGACGCACAATCTTTGTACTATCTTTGCCCAATTCATATCTAGAGTACAGTTGCTTTTTGCAAATCCGGCTATACTTACTACGCTTGTAATTGATTATCAGTAGATCGCAATTGGGGTGTTGAATTGGAAAATAAGCCACTTTGTTCCAAACTTGTTGGAGAACACCAAGACAAGGAGGAACAAAGTGACTGTGAACCAAGATACCATA
>JBBQIG010000330.1:0-6239 GCA_038324715.1 Anaerolineae bacterium
CATGATTCCAACCAAGGAGTTTTCTGAATGAGCAATTTGCGTGTCACCGTTAGGAATGAGTTCCGTCACGAACAGAAGCACGAAGCTGTACAAAAGATTAATCCCAATGGCATCCACAATGTAGTTGCCGACGGATTGCGCGAACATGGCTTGACCAGCGTTCGCACTGCCACGCTTGACGAGCCGGAGAATGGGCTTTCGGAAGCGATTCTGGCTGAAACTGATGTGCTGATTTGGTGGGGACACATGGCACACAGAGAAGTTGACGATGCCACAGTCGATCGTGTGCAGGCACGGGTGCTGGAGGGAATGGGTTGAGGTGTGCTCCATTCGGGCCATCATTCCAAGATCTTCCGGCGGCTGATGGGGACATCATGTAGCTTGCGCTGGCGCGAGGCGGGTGAGAATGAGCGCATCTGGGTCGTTTCGCCTGGACACCCCATTGCCGAGGGGCTGGATGAGTATATTGACCTGCCCGAAGAGGAGATGTATGGCGAGCACTTTGATATTCCCACGCCTGATGAATTGGTCTTGATCTCCTGGTTCAAGGGGGGAGAAGTCTTTCGCTCTGGCTGTTGTTTCTATCGTGGGCATGGCAAAATCTTCTACTTCCGCCCTGGTCACGAGACGCACCCTACCTATTTCCACGCAGGTGTGCGTCATGTCATTGCCAACGGTGTACGTTGGGCTGCTCCTACACGCGGCTTTGATTACATCTATGGCGATGGTAGAGCTCGCCATATCAAGGAACCGTTGGAACCGTTGGACATTCCAGATACTTTGGCGTCTGTGCATTAAAGTGCTGAGGGTGTGAGGTAGAAAGAACCTTGTAACATGCGGCTTATGCAAGGTGTCGGGGTCAATTGGAAAAAACCTTCCTCGGAGCCTGAAGCTCCAAGGAAGGAGTAGGGCACGTTTTTAGTGTTGCATTAGAAGAGTTTTAGTCGAGAAATCCTTCCTCGAAGCCCACACAACAGAGTTAGGCTTCGAGGAAGGTGTGTATTCATAACCAGCCTCTCCCATATCCAATGATGTTTACTTGTAATCCCTAGGATGCAAACAGTGCTATGGCTCAACCGACTGTGCTGGTGACAATACCACCTACTCTCTATCAACAGCTTTTTACCCCGGCAGCACAAGCGCGCTTGTATGAGATTGCGCGCGTCAGTTTTAATCAGAGTGATGGCAACTGGACAGGCGAGCAGCTAGTTCATCATATCGGCGGCATTGACGCCGTGATCACGGGCTGGGGCACGCCCACTTTTACCGAGCCATTGTTGGCCGCGGCGAGTCAACTGCGTTTGATTGCCCATTCGGCGGGCAGTATTAAAAAGCTATTGCCGCCGCCTGTCTTTGAGCGGGGCATCCACGTCACGCACGCTGCTGGAGCCATTGCGCCTGCCGTGGCAGAAATGACCGTGCTGCTGATCCTGCTCGGTTTGCGCCAAGTGCATCTGCTAGACCGCAAACTCAAGGCGGGTGTTCCGTGGCATGAAGCGAAATTTATGGGGCAGGAATTGGCAGGGCAGCGGGTGGGTGTTGTGGGTGCGGGCTATACCGGGCGCAACGTGATTCGGTTGTTGCGCGCCTGGGATGCTGATGTGTGGGTGGCAGATCCCTATTTGGATGCGGCGAGCGCTGCCCAACTGGGTGTCACCTCCGTTAGCTTGGATGAACTCTTTGCGAGTTGCGCCATTGTCACCATGCAAGCGCCGCCCACGGCAGAGACCTATCGCATGGTGGGGGCGAGTCAATTCGCGGCGTTGCCTGATGGCGCGCTCTTTGTGAACACTGCACGTTCGCAAACGGTAGATAGCGACGCACTGCTTGCTGAGTTGCAAAGCGGGCGCATTCAAGCAGCATTGGATGTATTTGACGAAGAGCCATTATCGCCGGATAGCCCCTTCTTGGAGCTAGAGAATGTGATTGTGACGCCACATGTGGCGGGAGCAAGCCAACAAGCGCGCTTGCGTCAAGGCAGTCTCATCGTGGAAGAGATCGACCGCTTCTTTAAGGGTGAACCCTTGCGCTATGCCGTGACCCGCGAGATGTTAGCAACTATGGCTTAAGATAGTAATCTAGAAATGATTTGCAAGAAGATATGACAACACCAATAACTTCGCACCTAACGCCTGTCTCTTTGGCAGGTGCAGTGATTGAGCACCCCCGCTTGGGACTCCTGTTGCAGTTGCGCGATGCAGATGCGCCAACCTATCCCCATCATTGGGGACTTTTTGGCGGGCATATTGAGGCAGATGAAGACCCGGAGTTTGCAATCTGGCGCGAATTAGAGGAAGAATTGCAATTAACACGCCAGATGGTCACTTCCTGGCGCTTGGGCTTGGACTTCCCGCATTCCAGTGGTGGGCATGTCTATGCCTTTTACATCACGACCGAGGCAACGCTAGAGGATTTTGTCTTGGGGGAGGGTGAAGCCATGCATTATGCTAAGATTGCGGAAATTGACCCGTCACAGCCCTACCAGGGACATGCGTTTACAGCGGTTTCTGCCCAGATTTTGCAAGCCTTTTTGGATGCGCGCATGGCTCACCAGAACATTAGCCAGAATGATAATAGCCAGAATGAACTATAGAGATTGCTATGAGTGATGCACGGGTTCGGGTGGCAATGGTGGGTGCTGGGGGGATGGCAAACCGGGTGCACTATCCCTCGTTGGCCTCTTTTGACGATGTAGAATTTGCAGGAATTTGTGATGTGGACTCTACGCGGCTACAGACGACTGCGGATACCTATGGCATCGATCGCCGCTATAGTGACTATCGCCGCATGATTGAGGAGACAGCGCCCGATGCAGTTTATGTCATTGGCCCTCCTGATATGATGTTTGGTATTTGGGTGTGGATGCTGCAACAGGGGCAGAATTTGTGCATTGAAAAGCCCTTGGGCATTACGCTACATCAGGCGCGCGTGCTGGCGCATTTGGCAGAGGCAAATGGTTGTATCACTCAGGTAAGTTTTCAGCGGCGCAGTTGTCCGATGGTGGTAAATTTGCGTGATGCTTGTTTGGCGCAGGGGCCGATACGCCACGCCACCTGTGAATTTTATAAGACTGAACCCAACGCTTTTCTGATGGCGCGCGACCACATGATGGATGATGGTGTGCATGCAATTGATACCCTGCGTTGGCTATGTGGTGGTGAGGTTGTTGGCGTGCAGAGTGTCACCCGGCGCTGGGGTACACCGGACATTAACTATTTTAGTGCGCTTTTAGAATTCGATAGTGGCGCTGTGGGTGTCTTGATGAATCAATGGACGAGTGGACGGCGCATTTTCCGGGTTTCCATGCACGCTCCTGGTATCTGTGTGGAAGCGGAACACGAAGGCGTGGGCAAGCTCTATGCCAACGGTGACACGCAGGGCATTGCCTATGAGACGCGCGCGGTTGCCCAGAGTGACGAGTTCTATATCTTTGGCGGCTTTCAAGCGAAAAACCGTCAATTTATTGATGCAGTCAAGCGCGGCACAGAGCCTGAATCCTCTTTTGCCGATGCACTGAAAACGATGGATGTTGCCGAGAGGATCTTGGCCCAGGCCCTGTTATCTGGGGAGAATTGAGTGGAGGATGTCATGGACGAAATGCCAGAAACACAAGAGACAGGGACAAGAGGTGCGGAGGCACGCGGTGTTGATTATGCTGGGCAACTACTTTTTCCCTTTCGCCGCTTCTATTTGTTAGAAGATGCCAACGGTCACAATGTCTGGCGCGAGGATATTGTGCGTCGCACGATTCCAGCCTTGCAGA
The DNA here is from genome assembly GCA_038324715.1 of Anaerolineae bacterium. Classification (GTDB taxonomy): domain Bacteria; phylum Chloroflexota; class Anaerolineae; order Caldilineales; family Caldilineaceae; genus QEUY01. Next base: position 3,764 of record JBBQIG010000330.1, read on the forward strand.
CCGCCATCATTGTCTGTGATATGTGGGATAAGCATTGGAGCCGTGGTGCATCGGAACGGGTAGACGCAATGGCCCCGCGCATGAATGAGGTGTTGATTACAGCGCGCTCAAAAGGGGTGCGGATTGTGCACGCTCCCTCCGACACCATGAGCTATTATGCGGAGACTCCTGCGCGCCGCCAATTGCGCTCTGCCCCCTACATTTCGCCCCCTGCCGACGTCGAGCGCACTTCACCCCCATTGCCCATTGACGACTCGGATGGTGGCTCGGACACGGGCGAGACGGAAGCACAGCGCGTCTGGACACGCCAACACGCGTCAATTGAGATTGACCATGCGGTGGATGGCATCTCTGACAATGGTCAAGAGATCTATAACTACTTTCAACAACATGGCATTCGTCATGTGTTGATCATGGGCGTTCACACCAATATGTGCATTCTTAATCGCTCATTTGGCATCAAACAGTTGGTCAAATGGGGAATGAATGTGGCGTTGGTGCGTGACCTGACTGATGCGATGTATAACCCCGCCCAGGCTCCTTATGTGGATCATGATATGGGGACGCAGTTGGTGGTGGGTTATATTGAGAAGTTTTGGTGTCCGACTGTGACCAGTAGTGTACTGTTGGGGCAATAGGCGAGAATTCCCCAACTCCCCAATCCATTCCCTCCAAATTGATGAGGAGTCATGTATGAGTAGTTTGCAAGGCAAGCGAGCGCTTGTGACCGGTGCAAGCAGCGGCTTTGGTCAGTCGATTGCTCTGCTCTTTGCTGCCGCAGGTGTAGAAGTTGCCCTGGTCGGGCGAGACGCGACACGTTTGCAGGCGACTGCGGAGCAGATTACCGAACAAGGTGGGCGCGCCACGATCTGCGCCGCCGACATTGCTGATGAGACGCAGATTCAAGCGGCTGTTGATCAAGCGCGAGCTGAATTGGGTCAAATTGATATTTTGGTCAACAACGCGGGCATGAATGTCACGCAACGCAGCATTGCTGATACGACAGCCGACCAGTGGCGTCAACTGCTCAATGTCAACCTGACCGCTGCTTTTATCTTTACCAAACTCATTTTGCCTGAGATGATTGCACGTGAAGCTGGCACCATTATCAATGTGGCTTCGCGCGCGGCGTTGCATCCACACTTAGCAGGGGGCGTTGGCTATAGCACCTCTAAAATGGGAATGGATGCACTCACCCAGGTGACCAACGAGGAAGCGAATCCACATAATGTACGCGCCTGTCTGCTCTGTCCGGGGGTGGGCAATACGCCGCTGTTGGATCGTCGTCCCACGCCGCCGCCCCAAGAACAGCGGCTGAAGATGTTGCAGCCGGACGATGTGGCAACGGTGGCGTTGTTGGTCGCTTCAATGCCCCCGCATGTCAAGATTGATCTGATTTCCATGATGCCCACGCGCATCTAACGCGCGTTTAGAAAGGCCCACACCCTATGACGGATGTAAGTGCCCAAGCGGGCAAGACTCAATTTGCCGTCTTTGTAAAGCCCTGGAAAGAGCTTTCCATACCCCAACTGGCGATTCATGTGCAGCAGTTGGGCTTTAATTTGATTGAACTCCCTGTGCGTCCTGGCTTTGCCCTGAAGCCAGAGAACTTTGAGCAGGAGATGCCCGCTGCAGTGAAGCTCTTGGGGAACTTGGGGATCAAGATTGTCAACGTCACGGTGGATTTGCCGCTGACGGATGAACGGCTCTATGCCACCTGCGCGGCAAATGGCATTGCCATGAACCGTGTCATGTTTAAGCGCAGTAGCCCCAGCTATTGGGAATCTGAAGCCGCTGCCCGTCGCCAGTTGGACGCAGCCGTTCCCCTGTGCGAGCAGTATGGGGTGAAGATCGGTGTGCAGCATCACTATGGCAACTCCGTGCCGATCAACGCGATGGGGCTTTACCATTTGGTCAAGGATTATGACCCGCGTTGGGTGGGGGCAATCTGGGATCCGGCTCATAGTGGGCTGCAAGGTGAAGATGCACAAACGGGTTTAGAATTGGTTCAATCGCACTTGTGCATGGTGAATTTGAAGAACGCCTTTTGGCGGCGTACTACCCAACCGGATGCCGGAGAGACCCAGTGGGCTGCCTACTTCTGCGCTGGACAGAATGGGTACACCTCCTGGAGTGAGGTCGCCGCGGGTGTGCGGAAGGTTGGCTATACAGGCCCGTTGACCTTCTCGGCAGAATACACAGATTATATGTATACGGATCTGCTGCTGAAGACCGACCTGGAGTTTGCACGTAACATTTTTGACGCTCTGTAAATTTGCCGTATAAATTTTGGGCGAAGTGACGTATCCGTTATGAACGGGGAGCAGGTGTTGTTATGAGGTGTGGGCTAACTAACGGAAAAGAGAAAGTCGTTTTGTTACCCTGAACCCAAGCTAGGTAATAAAGTTGTGGGATTCGTTTGTTGAGAACGGCGGGAAAGAATGGCTGCACTCTCATCTCAAAGCACCCGCATGAC
>JBBQIG010000331.1:0-6236 GCA_038324715.1 Anaerolineae bacterium
GTTTCTTCAATGGCAACCCCAATGCAGGTGGCGTGCAAATCGGCTCCGAACAAGAGGTGAAGATGCAAGGTTGTGGCTAACAAGCAGTTGTCACCACACAATGGACAGGTGCGACTCCTGGGAATCACACAGTTTATGTCCAGGTGAGTACCAACAGTCAGTATGAAACGAACGCCTCCAACAACCAACGTAGTGCGGCAGTCACAGTAAATTAGTAGGAATGACGCTTGGTTGGAAACGCGAGTGAGTTTCTGAACTAGGTCATTACAACGCTCTAGTGCAGAGGCGGGGTGTCGTGGGGACGTCCTGCGCCAGCCCGCTTCTGTTCAATAACGAGTGTGGCGGCAAAAAAGGCATTGAACAGGGCCAGAAGAAGCAAAAAAAGCCCCAGAAAAAGCAGAGGTGCAGCCCATAAGAGCTGCACCTGAAGGTGATAACCTTCTGTCCCCAGATAACTGGAGCACCCCTACTATACATCAATTTGCCCCGTCACACAAGTCGCGATTTTCTTTACAAACCCTGGTTAGTTTTGGTATGCTCATCGCGACATAGAGCTTTACAGGCGAGGGCTGAAATCCGGCTCTTATCTTTCAACCAGTTACAGCGAGCTTCGAGAATTGATCTACCATTCGAATGAAAATCTCGCGCAGATAGAGCATAACCATACGCACGCTTGCTCACGCACACTTTTATGCATACACAGCATACTTAAAGGAATTGGTTGACTCTTGACCATTGCCACAGAAGCACCGCACGAAGAACGTCCCGGACGTTCCGTCTCCATCATTGCTCGTCTTCAAGAATTATTCCGCTATCGCGATCTCTTACGCAACCTGGTGGTCAGCGAAATCAAGACGCGCTACAAAAACAGTGTGTTGGGCTTTGTGTGGAGCTTGCTCAACCCGCTTGCCATGATGATGGTCTTTACAGTCGTCTTTGGCGTGCTATGGCCCAACCATCAAATAGACAACTTCCCCATATTTCTTTTATGCGGGCTGCTGCCCTGGAACTTCTTTTCTGCCAGCGTGTTCAGCAGCATCAATAGTGTGCTTTCTAACGGCAACCTGGTGAAGAAGGTCTACTTTCCACGTGAAATCTTGCCCATTGCCGCTGTCTTGGCGCAACTGGTCAATTTTCTATTGGCGTTGGTCGTGCTCTTTGCAGCACTGCTGATTGTGGGCACCAACTTCAGCCCCTGGCTGTGGACTTTGCCGCTGATCATCCTGATCCAGACCTGCTTCAGCCTGGGCATTGGGCTGGTACTGAGTACATTACAAGTCTTTTACCGCGATACGCAACTGGTGATGGAAGTGGTGATGTTGGCCTGGTTCTTTCTCACCCCGGTCTTTTACACTGCCAATCAACTGCCCGAAACCTACACGATATGGGGATATGATCTACCCGCACAGCGGATTCTCTACATCCTCAACCCGATGGCGTCGCTGATTAACGTCTATCGTGACCTCTTATACAACGGCTATCGTACGGACATTGACTTTTTTATACGGACAACGATCACAGCGTTCCTAGCATTGAGCTTTGGCTACTGGTTCTTTACACGCTATAGTGACCGTTTTGGCGAGGAAGTATGAGCGTTCTACGCACCCACGTGGTCGTCCCTGGCGAACCCTTAATCGAGTTGAACCATGTTGCGCGTCGCTTTACCAAAAAGCTTGATCGCGGTCGTTCTCTGCAAGACCTCTTCATCCGGCTCTTAGGACGCAAACGCTCCACAGTAGACGATTTCTGGCCCTTGCGTGATCTCACACTCACCGTCAACCCCGGGGACTGTATTGGGGTCATCGGCCCTAATGGGTCAGGAAAAAGCACGCTGCTCAAGCTCATTACAGGCATTCTCCCCCCGACCTTTGGAGATGTGATTGTGCGCGGGCGTGTTTCCTCCCTGCTCGAGTTGGGAGCTGGTTTTCAAAACGATCTCACGGGACGCGAGAATATCTATCTCAATGGCTCCATCTACGGGCTATCGCGTGCCGAGATGGACGAACGCCTGGAGAAGATCATCGCCTATGCGGACTTGGGGGACTTTATTGATACGCCCGTCAAGCACTATTCGTCGGGCATGTATGTGCGCTTGGGCTTTGCCGTTGCCATCCACACCGAACCCGATCTGCTCCTGGTGGATGAAGTGCTTGCAGTCGGTGATGTCAGCTTCCAAAATCGCTGCATGGAGAGTATCTACCGCTTCCGTCGTCAAGGGGGCACATTGATCTTGGTCTCCCATGATCTCGGCACCATCCAGACGTTGTGCAATCGCGCGCTCTGGATTGAAAACGGCCTCGTCGCCGCCGAAGGCAATCCGGCAGATGTCGTGATGACCTACAAGCAACATATGGCCGAATTGGAAGAGGCGCAGAACGACAGACCGAAAACAGTGCGCCTGGGTGACGGAGAGCGCTGGGGCACGCGCGAGGTGGAGATTACCTCCGTGGAGCTATGTGATGCTAACGGTCAGCCGCGCACAACCTTTGTCACGGGCGAACCGCTGACCATCCGCCTGCACTACCATTGCACTCAGCCTGTGGAGTATCCCGTCTTTGGCTTTGGCATTAACCATCAAAACGGCACGCATATCTTTGGTCCCAACACCAAGTTTGCCGAATTAGCAATTGACAACCTCAGCGGCGATGGCTCAATCAGCTATACCATTCCCGAAATGCCTTTATTAGAGGGGCAATATTGGCTCTCTGTGGCAGCGGTCAATGACACCGACACAGCAACCTATGACTACCACGACCGCGCCTATAATTTCCGCGTGGCCTATAGCCCCTTGCGTGCAGGCTATGGCATGGTGCAATTGCATGGCGACTGGCAGGTGGATAGCAAGCCAGATACCGAGTTGAATAATGGGTTGAATAATGCACCAAGTCCCACCCCTCTCACCCTCTCCCCCACGGATACGAGCATCAGGACTGAGGCTTAAGTTACTGTGGAGATTCGAGACCAGGCACGCAGCGCAGTTCAACCCGATCCAGAAAACTTGGATTATGATTTTCATCGCTTTATTGGCATGACCCCAGAAGGCCAGCGCGGGGTTCAGCATTTCTATTTGCCCTATTTTGCCAACGCCACCAAAGTCGTGGACTTGGCGTGTGGCGATGCCGACTTTGTAGCCCTCTTACTGGAGCAAGGCATTGACGCCGTGGGAGTGGATGCCGATGGCAAAACCTGTGCCGATGCCCAAGCCAAGGGGCTACCTGTTGTCCACCAAAATGTCTTTGACTATTTAAGTGCCATGCCGGATGCCAGTGTCGATGGCATTTTCTCGGCCCATTTGGTCGAGCATCTTGCCTACCCACAAGTGATGGATCTCGTGCGCCAAGCCGCACGCGTCCTGCGCCCTGGTGGCAGGATCATCCTGGCAACGCCCGACTGTCGCTCGCTCTTTTCGCATTTAGAGATGTACTATCTGCACTTTGGGCATGTAAACTTCTATCATCCCCGGCTGCTCTGCTTTCTGCTAGAGCATGAAGGCATTGGTGACGTGAGCTACAGCGTCAATCCCAACACCGCTTCGCCGCTGCTGCAAGATGTGCAAGCAATCGCCCGTCGCGCCGCCACCTATGGAAGTGGCCCGGGTCATCATGTTCCCTATGCGCGCGTGATATCACCCCAAGGCGGAACACTACTCAACCGCATCAGCTATCAGATCAAACGTCGCTTGGCGCAATGGCTTGTGCTTCCCTTCACCGATAGCCTTGCTTCCTCCACCCATGAGCGGCTAGCGGCACTCGATGGGGAGATGCAACGGTTGGCAAGAAGTGTCCAAGAGATGAATGGCCCCTTTGAGTGCTTTGCCACCGGCATAAAGCCCATGGATAGTTTGCCACCGGCCAAATCCAGCGCGCCCTTTGTACCATGAGCCGCCCACCCTCCCTGCTGATCCTGAGCCATGATGTGGTTGGCAGCCAGATGGCTGGCCCTGGCATTCGCTACTATCAGTTGGCGCGTGTGCTGGCGCACACGCTTTCAGTCACGCTCGCCATTCCCAGCCAGCCACACCGCAACATTGATCTCTCTGCGCTTGCTGCGCCTGATCTGCCCAAATTCGATCTACCCGGTGTCACCCTAGCTACCTATCAACCAGACGATTGGCAGACGCTAGCGCCTCTATTGTCCCAAGCAACCGTCTGCCTTGTCCCTGGTGACTTAGTGGCGCGCTTCCCTGGCTTTGCCCAGGTGGAAAGTGCGCTTGTGATTGATGGCTATGACCCTGTGTTGTCCGAATGGCTGGCAGTCCACGCCCATCTGCCTTTAAACGACCTACACAGCCTTTGGCGTGAGCGACTGCGCCAACATCGTGTGCAATTTCATTTGGGCGACTTCTTCATCTGTGCCAGTGAACGCCAGCGCGATTGGTGGTTGGGGCAGCTAGAAGCCTATGGGCGCATCAACCCAGCCACGCACCGCAACGACCCCACCTTGCGCCAGTTGATTGACGTGGTTCCCTATGGGCTTCCCGTGGAGCCACCTGTCGCCACACGCTCGTTGATCAAAGGTGTGTGGGATGGCATTGCCGCCACAGACAAAGTGATCTTGTGGGGAGGAGGCTTATGGCCCTGGCTCGACCCACTGACCGCCATTCGTGCCATCCACCGCCTTGCGTCTACTCGTCCAGAGATCAAGCTCATTTTCCCTGGCACGCGCCATCCCAACCCAGAGATGGCAACCATGCCCACGCTCCTAGGTGAGGCCAAGCAACTTGCCCAGGCATTGGAATTGACCGATCGCCAAGTTTTCTTTGGGGATTGGGTAGCCTATGCCGATTGGCCCAATGTCTTGCTGGAAAGTGATGTGGCACTGACCTTGCATCTGGATTCCATCGAGACGCGCTTGGCCTTTCGCAGCCGTGTGCTTGAGTATATTTGGGCAGGTTTGCCCGTTGTGGCAAGCACAGGCGATGCGACCAGTGATTTGATTGCCCAATACGCATTGGGGCAGCAAGTGCCTCCCGGTGATGACGCGGCGGTGGCAGAGGCGATTGCCGCGCTGGTGGACGAAGCACCCAACGCCCGCAGCGCAGCCTTTGCCCAAGCGCGTGCCGAACTCAACTGGGAACGCGCCGCCGCACCCCTAGCAGCCTTCTGTCGTGCGCCCCACCGCGCTCCCGATCGCAACGAATGGCTCCCCGATGTGGATCAAACGCCTCGGCTACAAGCAGAGGTCACATGCTTGCAAGCAGAAGTGGCGCAAGGCAAAACAATGATCAGGGGCTATGAGCAAGGGCGCTTTATGCGCGCCATGCGTAAGCTCGATTCATTCAAGCGGCGGGTATGGGTGCGCCCATGAGAAGCCAAGAACTCATCGCTGTGCCCGTGACTACATCTGCGCCTGCGTCCATCTCGGTATCCGATCAGCCACTTCGCATCACACGCCGCCAACTGTGGCTCGACGTGGGCATTCCCTTCTTGGCAACGCGTGTGGCGCTGCTGCTAGTGGGCTGGTTCTCTCGCTACTTCCCGCCGTCGCCTGATTATCCGCTGCAAGATGCGGTCGCGCGCGGCTGGCACTTCTCCCCCTATCGCCTGCTCGACATCTGGGGACGCTGGGATACAGGCTGGTACATTTCGATTGTGCGCGACGGCTACATGCTGCGCGGCGATCTCGCACAGCAGCAAAGTAACGTCAGCTTCTTCCCCCTCTATCCCTATCTTGTCCGCGCCCTGCTTTGGCCTGTGCCTGTGCAATGGCAAAGTGATGGCGTGGTGCTGCTGGCTGGGGTGATTCTTTCCAATCTCTTTTTGCTGGGCGGGTTGATCTTTCTCTATCTGCTGACAGTAGAATTAACACAAACCAGTGACGTGGCACAGCGCGCCGTACTCTACCTGCTGCTCTTTCCGACTGCCTTCTTCTTCTCTGCTTTTTACACCGATGCCGCCTTCTTATTTCTCTCGGTGGCAGCACTCTATGCGGCGCAACGACGCTCATGGGCATGGGCAGCACTGACAGCGGCACTCTTGGGCATCACGCGCCCGCTGGGGGTCTTGATCATCCCCGTACTGGCGTGGCTCTATTTAAGCTCCATCGAGTGGCGCATCAACAAAATACGCGCTGATTTTCTCTGGCTCCTGTTGACGCCCCTGCCCTTCCTGCTCTACCTGGCATGGATCGGACAGGCTACGGGTGACTTTCTGGCCCCTGTGAGTGCACAACAAGCTTTCTTTCGGGACTTTGCTTGGCCGTGGACAACCGTGTTCGCGCCCGTTAACGCCAATCTG